>NZ_JBWKVA010000033.1:0-63804 GCF_059421425.1 Pseudomonas sp. GW821-FHT02H09 | reverse complement strand
CGCGTAGCGCGCGGCCATTCAGCCTGTGCCTGCATTGCAACCTGCCGCTGCACGAGATCAGCCCGGAACTGGCCCGGCCGCAGGTGCCGCCACGCATTGGCGCCCTCTATTCGCGCTTCCTGCGCTGCGACGCCTGCCAACGGGTTTACTGGGAGGGTTCGCACTGGCGCGGCATGTGTGCACTGCTGGCACCTCTGCTGGACCGATAGCCGAGCGCATCGGGCCGGCTGCGTTGCAGGGATAACCGGCTTTTGCATCAGGCAGATAACGGCCAGAAGCGGTCATTCACCTGATCACCAGCCGAATAACTACCCCGCGAAACCCTTTCTGTTCGAGTTCCCGATTGAGGCGCAAAGACAGACGCTGATCGTCGGCATTCTCCGAGTGCTCGAAGGGCAGATAGCAAAACATTCGCAATGAACTTTCGATCTGCTTGTCCATCTCGGTATGTGCCATCTGACGAGCATTGAAACAGGCGAGCGGGTCAGTCGTAAACACATGGGCTGTACCTCGAAACGCATTCCGAGAGTACTGGGCGAGCAAAATCAGTAATGCCAACACCCCTTCAGGGGTTGCCATCCAATGCTCCAGCTCACGTCTGGCAGCCCGAAATGCAATGTGGAGAATGCTTCCCGAAACTGGTTATCGAACGCTTCGTCTTTCTTGAACCATCTCTGTGGCCCTACCTCCTTCCAAAACGCTATGACCACCAGTGGTGTGTGGAGCGAATCACTTGCTGTATTGGCCAAGATCAAATCCTCACATTGAGTAGCGCACCGTATGGCGCACTCTATGCTCAACCTGATTATTGGGTTGGTGCGTTACGCTCTTTCGAGCTTATCGCGAAAAAACTCGATGAGCAGGCTCAACATAGGCGCCGTTGCACCACATGGATTCAGCTCGATTAAGACCAATGGCCTTAACCTGGATACGTACTTCACCGCTGGCCGGTGTCGGCACGTCGATGTCCGAATAGGTGAGGAATTCCGGGCCGCCATATTGGGTGAAACCGATGATGCGAGACATAGTTACCCCTTAAGCACCGGGTTGCCTTTCAGGAAAAACGAAAGAGGATTTTCTGGTCGGTCAAGCGTAGCGCCATGCGTTGGTGACGTAGCCCCTGGTATCCAGAGGCCGGTCATGCAGTACCACGAAGGTGGCCGGTGACAGTTCTGGCCCCAGCATGTCAACCATCAGGTTGCGAATGGAAAAGCGAGATAGTCATTTTCAATGATCGGTCCGCGGAAGATATTACGCAGCGCGGCGGCTGCCACCGGTCGCTGGGACACCTCCGCGCCCTTGATGCGCGGCTCGATGATGTGCAGGTAAGCCAGTTCATGCTCATTGAGCCGCGCGGCGAAATAGCCAAAAGTCGCTTCAGGGTTACTGTCCGAGATATTTCCCCACTGCCCGCTTGGCGAGATGCGGATACCAACCCGGCCAGGGCCCCACACCGAGATCATCGCTTCCAGTATTTCGAGAGAAAACCGGGCGCGATTTTCCAGACTCCCTCCATAAGCATCGGTGCGTTTGTTGGTTCCATCCTGAAGGAAGGTGTCAACGAGATAGCCATTGCCGCTGTGCAACTCCACACCATCAAACCCTGCTTCCTTTGCCCGCATGGCGGCCATACGGAAGGACTCCACCAACGCCGGAATCTCCCAAAGATCGAGCGCCCGATGAGGAGAGTTTGGCACCCAGCCGTCTTGGGTCAGCACCTGGGTTTGAAATGGCACCACCGAGGGTGCAATGGGCGCTTTGCCTTCGCTCAGGTCTACATGGGACTGACGACCGACGTGGGCGATTTGCATGACAATCTGGCTGCCTTTGGCGTGAACCGCATCAGTGATTTTACGCCAGGCATCAACGTGTGCCTGGGTGTAAATGCCCGGGGCGCCAGGGTAGCCACGGCTGTCACGGGAGGGGTGGGCGCTTTCGGTAATCTGCAAGCCGCCTTTTGAAGCACGCTGGCGATAGTACTCAATCATCATTGCACTGGGGCTTTCATCCGTCTCGGCGCGTAATCGCGTCGTAGAGGAATGGACAACTCGATGAGTAAGGTCGATCGCACCAAGGCGAAGGGCTTCGAAGAGTTCTCGTGCAGTAGTCATGACAACAATCTCCATTGACCGGCACCAATGCGCCAAGCTGTTCAAATAGGGCCAACACCGGCAGCCTGGCCGAAGCCGTGGAACATCGATTGCATATTGCAGCCGCCGCCCCACCTCCCACCGTCTTCACCATCGTGTTGACCATCGTGTTGACCATCGTGTTGACCACACGACAATCACGCCTTCAAATTGAACAACGCAACCTGCGGAGTTTCGCTCACCCAGTAACTGCTTACCGACCAGCCAGCACGCGCCGCCAATTTGGTGAAGGATTCGACGGTGAATTTGTGCGAGTTCTCGGTATGCAGACGTTCGCCGTCGCTGAAGAGGAAGGTATGCCCAGCGACGCTGACCACTTGTTCGCCGCGGCTCACCAGATGCATCTCAATGCGCTCATCGGTGTCGTTCCACAATGCCAAATGGTCGAAGGCATCGATGTTGAAGTCACCATCCAGTTCACGGTTGATGCGTTTCAGCAGGTTCTTGTTGAACCGCGCGGTCACCCCTTCAGCGTCGTCGTAGGCAGCGACCAGGATGTCGGCGTCCTTGACTAGATCCACGCCAACGATGAAGTGAGCTTCATCACCCAATAACGCGTGAGCCGAACGTAGGAACTCCTCGGCTTGATCATGGGTGAAATTGCCGATGGTCGAACCGGGGAAGAACCCTACGCAGCTGTACCCAGCCGCTTCGGCCGGCAATTGCAGCGCACGGCTGAAATCCTCGACCAGTGGCACGACCCTCAATTGTTTGTACTGCATTGTCAGCCGCGCGGCGGCTTTGTTCAGCGCATTGGCGCTGATGTCGATGGGCACGTACAGCGCAATCTGTGGGGCGGCGTCGAGCAGCAGTCGGGTTTTCTCGCTGGCGCCGCTGCCGAACTCCACCAGAGCCGCGCCCTCTGGAATCGCATCGGCAATCTGTTGCGCAACCCGGGTCAGCAGACCGGTTTCGGCACGCGTCGGATAGTACTCGACCGTCTCGCAGATGGCCTCGAACAGCTCGGAGCCCGTGGCATCGTAGAAGTATTTGGGCGACAGGTTTTTCACCGGGGCTGACAAGCCGCCGATGACATCACGACCAAATTCACTGTCGTGGTTGTTCACCGCACCCGGCTGCCGAGCATCCCGGGCCAGACGCAAACCGGAGAACATCCAGCGCTTGTCCGGGCCGAAAAAGTTGCGATAGGTCGAGCGGGCATGGCCTGGGGGGGTGATGCTGGCACCGCCACGCAACACCATCACGTTGATCATGAACTTGCCGTTGTATTCGCCGACCGCACTGTCCGCCGGGCGGAATCCCGGGTAGGCGTTGTACGCACTTTGTGTCCACTGCCAGGCCACGTTATCGACTTGTTCCAGCAGACCGGCTTCAGCGGCGGCTTCCCACTCGGCTTCGGTCGGCAGGCGCGCATCGGCCCATTGGGCAAATGCAGCGGCTTCGTAATAGCTGATACTGATCACCGGAGCCGTCGGGTCAATGGCTTCCAGACCGCGCAAAGTCATCTGCCGCCAGCCCTCGTCGTCGTGCTGCCAATAGAGCGGGGCGTTCCAGCCGTTTTGCTGCACGACCGCCCAGCCGTCTGACAGCCATAGACTGGCTTTGCTGTAGCCGCCGTCCGCCATGAAGGTCAGCCATTCACCGTTGGTCACCAGACGGTCGCTGATCTCGAAGGATTGTAGGTAAGTAGTGTGTCTTGGGCCTTCGTTGTCGAAGGCGAAACCCTTGCCCTTGTGACCCATTTCGGTCAGCCCACCCTTGAGCGGCTTGAACCGGCCGCGACGCCCGGAGAGGTCTATCGGCCAGCGCGGGTCATAGGCTGGCTTGAGCGAGGAGGTACTGAACAAGTGCAGGATGTCCATCAGCAACAGCTCTTGATGCTGCTCCTCATGGGCCAGACCCAGCTCGATCAATTCGGCGGTGCCGTCGGACAACGCCGACTCCAGCAAGGTACGCATGTGTTCATCGACATGCTTGCGGTAGTCCAGCACCTCGTCCACGGTCGGACGTGTCATCAACCCGCGTTGTGGCCGGGGATGACGGGGGCCGATCGCCTCGTAATAGGAGTTGAACAAGTAACCGAACGCCGGATCGAACGGCTGGTAGTCGACGACGTTTTCGGCCAGCACAAACGTCTCGAAAAACCAGGTGGTGTGCGCCATGTGCCACTTGGCAGGGCTGGCATCAGGCATTGACTGGACAACCATGTCCTCAGGGCTGAGGGGTGCAATCAGGCTCTCTGTCCGGCTGCGAATAGTTTGGTAGCGCTTGAGAAGCGCGCTATTGGCGGGAAGGTCGCGTAGCTCGCTTAAGGTGCTGGTCATCAGGTTTTCTCTCCGGTGAATCGTCGTTGCGCTGGTCTGTCGATCCTCTGGTATTTCCAGAGGAGGCAGGGCTTCGTACGTTCTTTCCATGACCGAGCCAAAGTGAAGTGCTTGTGCACCTCGTCCCGACCCGAAAAGCCATGATGCGTGACTGCTCGTAAACGCCTGGTTCGTAAACGTCTGGTTCAGCCCTGTGCTCCTTCGATTTCGAAGGTCACCTTGTCAGCGTAAAAGGCGACGTGCCCCTTGATTTCCGCCACTGCCGGGTATGTGTCTTCGTAGGTCCAAACCGCGTTTTCGGCGGCCTTTCCGTCGGCGCTCAGGCTGAAATAATTGGCGTCACCCTTGTAGGGGCAATGAGTTTGATGTTCGGTGCGCGCGTAATGTTCAATCCGAATGTCGGATCTCGGGATGTAAAAAACCGCTGGATATTTGGCCTCTTCGAGCTTCACGGCTTTGTCGGTCTGCGCGACGACGACATCATTGAAGCGAACGGTGACGCGCCCCTGGAATGGGGTAATGGTGATGGGATGATCGGGGCCGGGGATTTTCATGATGATCAGTCCTTATAATTCACGTGGGAAAGGTGTCGCCGAACATCGGCCGCCCGCTTCTGGATTCAGCATTACTTGCTTCGTCCTGCAAGACGTCCCAGTGTTCGGCGAGCCGACCGTCTTCGATCCTTAGCACATCGGCAGCGATCCATGCAACGGGTCGACCGTTGCCTGAGAAGCGCCCGTAGACGATAACGTAATCGTCTTCTGCGACGACAAGCTGATGCTCGTAGCGCAAGGTATCGGGCGCGCTGCGGATCAAGGCAAACAACCCTTCGCGTCCGGGTTCGATATGCGCGCTGTGTTGGATGTAGGTGTCCGACCAAAAACGCGTGGCCGCCCCGTAATCTCGCTTATTGAACAGTGTGTCAAAAGCTTCCAGCACGAGTGCCTTGTTCTGCTCCGGGGTGGTCCTGATGGTCATATCGATCCTCCTCGCGTGCTTACTACTTCAGGCAGCGCACTGCACCGTCCAAAAAGAAACGTGAAAAGCCAATGCGCAAATTCCTGCTTGTTGTTAGGCCGACGCGCTCGCGCGCTTTGAAACCTGGTCGTACCAGCGCTTCAGGGCGACGTGTTCCTCCGGTACGGGGAAGTCGATCGCGTTAGCCGCAAAATCCACGGTGACCAAGGTCGTGATGTCGGCCACGGAGAAGCGATCACCCGCCACGAACGGAACCTCAGCCAAGCGGGCATCAAGGTCGGCGAAGAAGTTCTTCACCCGCAGTTTGCTGCGCTCGGCCAATTCCGGGATCTGCTCGTAGTCATAGGGGCCTGCAATCGCGCGCCCCTTGAGGCCTGGTGCGGCATTGCGGATGGCCTCCATGACGGTCGCGAATCCTTCCAATTCAGCGCGCCGCTCCCACATCGTGACCAGGGCCTTTTCCTTTGCGGTCTCGCCGAGCAATAGCGTTTGCGGATAGGCCTCTTCAAGGTATCGGATGATGGCAGGCACCTCACCGATGGCGGTGCCGTCTTCCAGCACCAGGGTCGGAACGACTCGGCGCGGGTTGATTGCACGGTATTTCTCGGAATGCTGTTCACTTTTGCCCAGATCGACCGGGACGAGCGGAATAGACAAGCCCTTCTCGGCGAGAAAAATGCGCACGCGCCGAGAGTTGGGCGAGCCCGCGGACTGATAGAGTTTGAGTGTATTGGCGGTCATGGTTTGATTTCCGTTGTGAGACTCGGAGGTAGAGCAATGTGTCGGGCTTTGGCTAATGCCCCGACGGCGATGTCATCAACATATGTTCAGAGGGAAGCAGTCTCGGTAAGAAAACTCTTCTTTCGCTGCGCCACCAAAAGAGTGATTGCAGTGAGGCTTAGCAAGGCGATAACGCCCGCGCCAAGGTCAACTGCGAGACTCAGCCCCGCGTGTGTCGCCACGATGCCCAGCCCAAGGGCGACAACGCCAAGCGAGAGATAAGCGAATAGGTAAAGGGCCGAGAACACACCACCGCGGTGTTGTGCGGGCGTCGCGCAATTGAGTAAGGCAAGTCCACCCAAAAAGAGCAGACCGTATCCGACGCCGGTCATCGCGTTTGCCGCAAGGTATAGCCAAAGTCCGTGCCAAACGACGGATAGCGCAAGCAAGGCCATTCCGACAGCGGAGGCGATCGAACCCAAAATCATGGAAAGCCTTGGCCTCAGCCGTCGCGCCACTGCCCCGGACAGCGCAGAGGTGACCGCAAATAAGGCCAGTACTGCGCCATTGACCAAGGCATTAGGGGATCCGATTACGTCGCGGGCGACCTGCCCACCGAGCGATAGAATCAGCACGCCATGTGTGTAGGCGATGGTCACCGCTAATGCTGCGATGGTGAACGCAGGTCGTAAAACAGAGGGAACGGACGGCGCCCTTGGCCGCCACTTGCTGGTAGCTCGCGTACCCACATGGCGCGGCAGATGCCACACCGCAACGAACAGCACCACGAGGAGCACAAACAGTACCCAGAACGAGAGATGCATCGGCCATGGAGCGTACTGTGTAAGCGCACCTCCAACGAGCAGTGCCGCTGTGAAACCGAAGGCCTGTGCGACCGCAGTGACGGATGCAGCCCGTCTGACCTGAGAATCGGTACCGAACTCAACCATCGCGGCGGTCGACGCCCCCACGCTAAGCCCAACACCAATGCCCATCAATGCTCTGCCAACGAACAACAACAAGACGCCCGGAGCGATGGCAAATAGCAGCACGCCGAGCAGCGAGGCGATCAGGCCGAAAAGCATTGTCGTTCTACGGCCGATGTAATCAGAGAGATCACCAAACACAATCAGGACTGTGACCACGAAGAGCGGATAGATAGCGAATATGCCCGTCGTCACCGTGTGGGATAGTTGCCAGTGCTCCGCATACAATCGGTAGCTCATGGCTGGTGCTGCGCTGGTCCACAAAGTGTGTGCGACTACCCCCGCCGACACCCAGAAACTAGCGCGCGGGCTCAGCTCGTTGGGCCGAGAAGCCAGAGCAGCGATCCGTGGTGGTGGACAGTGCGGATAGACGACGGGCATGGCAGATACTCCTTTGTGCCGGCAGAAGGACTCAAATCTTCGAGCCACCGCCAACCTGATGACGGGCACGGGTCACGAAGCGGTTTTGCCGCCGTTGACTCGAATGATTTGGCCTGTAATGAAGGTCGCCTTACCGGATGCGACAAACACAATGGCGTCGGCAATCTCTTCCGGGGCTCCGGCACGCTTGAGTGGAACACTCATCAGGAAAGCGGCTTTGCGCTCGGCCGTACCGGTTAGCCGGTCGAGCATCGCTGTCTGAACCGGTCCAGGGGCAATTGCATTGACCCGCACACCGGAGGCCGCCCCCTCAAGGGCGGCCGACTTGGTCAGACCTTCCACGGCATGCTTGCTGGCGGTATAGAGGGATAAATTCGCCCCACCACGTTCGCCCATCGTTGACGAAATGTTGATGATGCTGCCGTTACCCTGCGCCAACATCACCCTCATCTCGTGTTTCACGCTGAGGAACGTGCCGAGCACATTGGTATCAAACGTTGCCGCATAGTTCTCGGGCGTCACCTCCGTTACGGCAATGGACTGCCCCTCTGTGCCGGCGGCGTTAACCGCAATATCCAACCGGCCGAAGCGTTCGACCGTTGCATCGATCAGACTGCGGACCTCATCTTCATGACGCACGTCGGACATCAGAAATTCCGCTTCGGTGCCGAGTGCACGGAGTTCGGCCGCCAGTTTCTGACCTTCTTCTTCACGTCGTCCGGAAACGACAACTTTGGCACCTTCATTAGCGAAGGCGATCGCGGTCGCTCGACCTATGCCGGTCAGTGCGCCTGTGATGAGAACAACAGATTGAGTAGACATTTGCTTTATCCTGGTTAAGTACGCGTAGCTCGAAGAACCATCGTTCAGAGCTTTGTGCCGCCATCGACGTGCAGGGTGTCGCCGGTGATCCAACGGGCGTCATCGGAAGCGAGGAAGACAACGGCCGCTGCGATGTCATCGGGCTGAGCCATGCGCTTAAGCGCCTGGATGCTCAGCGTGAAGTCCCGCCCCGCATCGGTTTTGGCGAAACTGGACATCTCGGTTAGAACCACGCCCGGTGCTACGGCATTGACGCGGATGCCCCGCCCGCCGAGTTCCGATGCGAAGTACTTGACCAGGGTATCGATGGCGCCCTTGGTGGCTGCATAGGCGGACAGCGTCCCAACGCCGGTGTGCGCTGCTGCACGCGATGACAGGAGAACGACGCTGCTGCCCTTGCACAGAGCGGGTAGCAACTGCTGCACCAGGAAATACGGGGCGCGCACGTTCACCGCAAAGAGATCGTCAAAGTCCTTGACGGTGGTTTTCTCGATCGTGTCGGCCTTCGAGATACCGGCATTGGCGACGAGGATGTCCAATCGACCACCGACGATGGCGCGCACGCGCTCGGCCAGCAAATGCGGCCCGTCTGCTGCGCCCATGTTGGCGGAGATCTTCTCGGCCTTCCCGCCCGCTTTGCGAATTTCGGCGACCACTGCTGTCGCCTCCTTCTCTCCGCTACCGTAGTGGACGAGCACTTGAGCGCCGGCTCTTGCCAGCGCTAGTGCGCTGGCACGGCCAATGCCGCGGGAGGCACCGGTGACGAGTGCAGTCTTGCCGTAGAGGTTGGTCATGATAAGCATCCCTTGGTCTTGATCCAGAATCCCGCTGCAAGATTCAGGCGTGCCTGGTCTATTCAGAAAGGAACAGGGACGCGTGGCCGACAAAGCGCTCGGGGTATTGATACTGCGAGCCGTGACTGGCATCCGGGTAGAGGATCAGTTGCGCGTTCGGCAGATGCCGCTGCAGGATCAAAGAGTTCACCGAATAGATGATCACGTCGTTGTCACCATTGACGACCAGCGTTGGCTGCTTAATTGCCTTCAAGTAATCGAAAGGGTTCTCGCGTGGTGCGCCCCACTTGGTCAACGCCTCGATCTGCGCAGGTCCGACCTTGTCGCTAACGCCTGGATCGCGATCCACTATGCGTTGTCGAAAGCGTTTGAGATAAGCATGGCCCGCCGCTTGGCTGGCTTGGGACGGGGTGAAGAACACCCTGAGCCACAAGTGATCAGGCTCGTCGTAGGTCGCACCGAAGATCTCCTGCGCTTCGGGTGTCAGCGAGGCCATACCTTCACCGCTGCGCGGTCCGGTCCCCACCAGAATCAGCCGCCGTACGAGCGCCGGTTCGGCTAGCGCCAGTTCCTGCGCGACCAGGCCGCCGAGCGAAAAACCAAGTACGTCCACCTGTGTGAGGCCGAGCGCCCTGATGAAGACCGCGGCGTTGGCCGCCATTTCCTCAATTGAGTTCGGCACCTCCCCCGAACTGCTGGAGATACCGGCGTTATTGAACAGAATGACTTCACGGTCGTGCGCCAATCCGTCCGTCACTGCAGGATCCCAGTGATCCATCGTGCCGGTGAAATGCATATTGAGGAGGAGTGGAACCCCACCCGATTTGCCGAAGCGTCGGTATGCAAACCGAATACCCGCTGCGTCCACGAACTGCGTCGGCGCGCTCTGATGATTGTACTGAGTCATTGAGATTCCCTCTGGTGATGACCCCCTTAACCGGGTGCGGAGCAAATCTCCGCACCCGGGCAGGATCAGTTAGCGGTATGACCGCCGTCGACGTTGAGGACATGGCCGGTGATGAATGAAGCTTCATCCGATGCGATGAAGACGATCGCGTTGGCAAGGTCCTCCGAGAGGCCGAGTCGGCCCAGCGGAACCTGCGCCACCAAGGCCGCTTTGTTCTCCTCCGTGCCGGTGAAGCGGGTGAGCATGCCGGTGTCCGTGGGGCCCGGCGAGACCGCATTCACGCGAATGCCCGACGCGGCGAGTTCGAGCGCCACCGACTTGGTGATGCCTTCGACAGCGTGCTTGGCGCCCACATAGATCGAGGCATAAGCCGCGCCCTTGTGCCCATAGGTCGAGGAAATATTGATGATGCTGCCGCTCCCCTGGGCCTGCATGACGCGCACCTCGTGCTTCATGCTCAGGACCACGCCGAGAACGTTCGTATCGAACGTCGCGGCAACGCTTTCCGCGGTCTGGTCCGTGATCGGGCCGACCGCACCTTCAGTGGCGGCGTTGTTCACGGCGACATCGAGACGCCCAAACCGCGCAACGGTCCTGTCGACCATATTGCGGACGTCATCTTCGTTGCGGACGTCGGCGTTGATGAATTCGGCCTCCGAACCGAAAGAGCGCAACTCCTCAACGAGTGCCTTGCCGGCTTCGTCGCGTCGACCGGCAACGACCACCTTCGCACCTTTCCTGGCGAAGGCGACGGCAGTGGCGCGGCCGATACCGGTGAGGGCTCCGGTGATCAGAATAACGGGCTTGTTCATTTTTAAGCTCCTGCAAGGTATGACTTGCGGCGTATAGATAGCCAAATGGTTTCGGCGCTGGGAGAACTTCCCCGACGCCGCCATAGGCAACAAGCTAGGAGCTTATGGCGAAGTTGAAAAAGACTTTGTAAGCTGTGGGCATACCTGACAGGCATGAGAGCACCATGGAACTGCGACATCTTCGATATTTCATTGCCGTCGCCGAGACGGGTAGCCTGACGGAAGCAGCCGAGAAACGACTGCACACCTCGCAGCCTTCGTTAAGCCGGCAGATCCGGGATCTGGAAAATCATGTCGGAGTCGAGTTGCTGTCGCGCAGCGTTCATGGCGTCGAGCTGACCGCTGCGGGCAAAGCCTTTCTCGACCACGCCCGCCTGGCGCTGATGCAGGTCGATGCTGCGGTCGAAACGGCACGCAGGGCGGCGCAGCCGATAAGGAAGACATTCTCCATCGGCTTCCAAACCGGGCACGAGATGAACTGGTTGCCGCGAGCGATGCACGTGCTGCGCGACGAAATGAAGAACATCCAGGTCATGGTCTCCAGCGACTATTCACCGGATCTCGCCGAAGCGCTCGTCCGCGGCCGGCTGGACCTTGCCTTCCTGCGCGTAGAACCGGATTACGATCTCGAGTACCACGTGGTGGACCGGGAGCCACTTATCGTCCTGATGCCGAGCGACCATCGCCTCACCGCGCGCGAAGCAGTGCGCCCGCAAGATTTAGTGGGCGAGATTTTCATCGGCGGCTCGAACAAGGCCACGGTGCTGCGTGCAGTCACCGAAGACTATCTCCGTCGCTCGGGGCTCGACATCAAATTGGATCACGGGGTGGACAATTTGGCGATGGCCATGTCCTTGGTCGCCTCCACCCGCGGCCTGGCGTTGATGCCCGCCTATGCCAAGAATTTGCTGCCGTGGTCTGTCGTCAGCCGTCCGCTAGAAGGCGAGGCACCGATGATCGATTTAGCGGTGGGCTACAGCAAGTCGAACACCTCACCGATTCTCAAGCTGTTTCTGTCGCGGCTCGGCGAACTGATGGCACCGAAGTGAAACCTGTAGAAAATAAAGGGAAGACATATTGGATTCGTTCTGGCCACCCGCTCGCATTCGTCCTCATGTCTAGTTTTGTTAGGCCCTGTGAGCGGAGGGTATGACACGAGACTTTTTCGAACGCCTTTAAGTAGTCCGAAAACGCACAGCGGTGTAACGCGTTAGCAGGCAGCTATCGGCCGATTCTGTTGAAAAAGTCGACCCGGCCTGGCTACCCATGTATTAAGCGGTGAAAATGCGTTTTCAGCGCGCTGCTACGTAAAATCCGAGTCCTGAACCTTCTGCGCAAAACTCGGATTTCAATCTCAGACGCGTACTTTTCTGTCGCGGAAACTGAAGCCGACTTTTTCAACAGAATCGGCCAGAAGCGGCCCTTGACGAAAGGCCGCCATCAAATTTCCCTCGCCCACTCCCGCTTAGAGTAGGACGCAGATATTCCCTCTGTTTTGTGTTCGAGTCAGTTTGCATGATAGCTAGCAAGCGGCCACGCTGTATCACGAGCGCTGGAAAAGTGCCTTGCGCGCCTCTTTAAGGCGCTAACCAAACCGGTCCATGTGGAATACGATCGCAGTGCCTAATATCACCATCCGCTAAAGTCCTAGACAGACGATGTATTCGTTTGCATGCCTAACGAGCACCAGTAAACGCGCACGATACTATGACGCTCTCGCCCCCGGATTCTGCCAGAACGAGGGATCGGCACTCTTGAGACGCTCAACAGCGTTATTGATGTGGTTGAGCGCCGCATGGCGCGCGCCTTCAGGGTCACGTGCGGCGATGGCCGCGTACACAGCGAAGTGCTCGACCCGCACCGTCTTGGCCAGATCCCGGCGGCGTTCCTCGTTGGAGCGCGTGATGCGGATCGCCTCTTTGATGAATTGAGCGATGAATTCGTGCAGTGACGGGTACAGCGGATTGCCCGTAGCTTTGGAAATGGAGTGATGGAACGCAAGGTCTTCCTCGACGCCATCGCGACCCGCCTGCTCGGCTGCATCGATGGCCTTCAACGCCTGGTGGATGGCATCCAGCTGCACAGGCGAATGCCGCTGCGCTGCCAGTGCAGCCGCTTCCCCTTCGATACCACGGCGTAACTCGGTGACCCGTAATACCGCCTCAATCGACCCGCAGACATCCAGATCGATAGTGAACGCCTTGATGTGCGCGCCTTCGCTGACGACGGTACCGCTGCCTTGGCGGACCTCGACCAGACCGGCTGACTTCAGGCGCGAGATCGCCTCGCGGATTACCGTCCTGCTAACCCCGAAACGCTCCGCGAGCACGGGTTCCGTGGGCAGGCGAGCTCCCGGCAGCACTTCGCCATTGGTGATATAGGCCTTGAGGGCCGCAGTTACCTGATCGGACAGCGTGCCCTTGGCGGAATCCTTCAGAACAGCCAGCGCATCGGCGGAACAGGAAGATTTATCAGGAGTGGACATAGGCATCTCTAGGCTCAAATCGGTAAACGGTACTGCATTTTAGGCCCGTCGTCCTCCTTGACTTCCGACCCTTGAATTCGTATGACGTATTATGATAAAAAACGGCACTTCATGTTAATCCGATAAAAACAAAGTTACCCACTACAAAAATAAGGATGGGGGAAACACATGACTGAATCAGTGATTCAAACCGGTGCCATCGTGCCCGCTGATCGCTTCGAGGACTTGGCGTATCGCAAAGTCGCGTGGCATATCCTGCCGCTGTTGTTGCTGTGCTACCTCGTCGCCTATCTGGATCGGGTGAACGTTGGTTTCGCCAAATTGCAGATGTCCGACGATCTGCAATTTTCCGAAGCCATCTATGGTCTCGGCGCAGGGATTTTCTTCATTGCCTACTTCCTGGTGGAAATTCCCAGCAACCTGATCCTGCATCGCGTCGGAGCGAGGTTGTGGATCGCGCGCATCATGATCAGTTGGGGAATCATCTCCTCCGCCATGGCACTGGTTAGTACGCCAATGTCCTTCTACATCATGCGCTTCCTGCTGGGGCTCGCCGAGGCCGGGTTCTACCCGGGTGTCATCCTCTATCTGTCTTACTGGTTTCCGACCCATCGCCGCGGCAAGATGTATGCCCTGTTCGCCACGGCAGTGCCGCTGTCCGGACTGATTGGCGCACCCTTATCCGGCTGGATCATGAGCGCCTTTAACGGTGACCATGGGTTTGCCGGCTGGCAATGGCTGTTTTTTCTCGAAGGGCTGCCCTCGATCGCCGTCGGAATTCTGGTGATTTTCTGCCTCAGCGACCGGATCTCCAAGGCCGGTTGGCTCACCAGTGAAGAGAAAACTCTGCTGCAGACCCGCATCGACGCCGAAACCGCTGGCCATCAAAAGCACAGCCTGAAAGAGGTGTTCCTTCAGCCGCGCATCTGGCTGCTGACGGCCATCTATTTCTGCATGATCGCCGGTTTCTACACCGTGGGTTTCTGGTTGCCGACACTTATCCGCCAAGCCGGAGTCAGCAATGTATTGCAGGTCGGAATGCTCACCGCCATCCCTTATGCCGCAGCGGCACTGACCATGATCCTGGTTTCGCGCAGCGCGGATCGGCTGCGCGAGCGTCGCTGGCACCTGGCGCTGACCGCAGTGCTGGGCGGTATCGGCCTGTTCATCTCCGCCACCTGGAGCGACAACTTCACTGTTTCCATGATCGGCCTGACCCTTGGCTCCATGGGGGCTATGAGCACCCTGCCACTGTTCTGGAGCCTGCCTACTGCCTTCCTCGGAGGCACGGCAGCGGCAGCCGGCATTGCCCTGATCAACTCCTGGGGCAACCTGGCGGGCTTCGTCTCTCCATACGTGATGGGCTTCCTTAAAGACGCGACCCACAGCACCACGATCGGCATGTATGTGATGGCAAGCGCGCTGTTCCTAGGCGCCCTGCTGGTCTTCAGAATTCCCGGAAAACTCGTCAATCATTGAAGCTTGGAGTAACTCATGAAAATTCTCGTGACCGGCGCAGCCGGCTTCCTCGGCCGCCGCCTGATCGAAGCCCTGCTGCTGCGTGGCTCTCTCACCGACCGCGTCGGCCAGTCCCAACCCATCAGGCAAATCGTCGCCTTCGACAGGGTCGCGCTCGAGGGGATCGATGATCCTCGGGTAAAGGTGGTGTGTGGCGATATCGCTAACCCTGAAGTTCTGGACAGCCTGATCGATGCAACCACTGACAGTATCTTCCATTTGGCTGCGGTGGTTTCCAGCCAGGCGGAAGGCGACTTCGAACTGGGCATGCGCATCAACTTCACTGCGACCCAGAATCTGCTCGAACGAATTCGCCTGCTCGGCACTTGCCCGAAATGGGTGATGACCAGCTCCGTCGCGGTGTTCGGCGGGCAATTGCCGGAACGCGTCCGGGATGATCACGTCTGGGCGCCGCAGAGTTCCTATGGCACGCAAAAAGCCATGAACGACCTGCTACTCGCCGACTACAGCCGGCGCGCATTCGTCGACGGCCGCAGCCTGCGCATGCCGACCATTGTGGTGCGCCCGGGCAAACCAAACCTGGCCGCTTCCAGCTTTGCCAGTGGCATCATCCGCGAACCGCTCAACGGCCAGCACAGCGTTTGTCCGGTGCCCCTCGATACCCGGCTCTGGCTGATGTCGCCTGCGCTCGCGATTCGAAACCTGATCCATGGTCATGAGTTATCAAGCGAGCAATTGAACCAGGGTCGTGTGATCAACATGCCGGGCCTGTCGATTACCGTCGAACGGATGATCGATGCACTGCGTCAGACTGCGGGCGCAGAAGTTGCCGGACGGATTCGCATGGAGCGCAATCCCGCGATCGAGCGCATCGTCGGTTCGTGGCCAGGAGCCTTTTGCGCCACCTACTCCCGGGATCTGGGGTTCACGGCGGATGAGGATTTCACCGATGTGATCAAGCAGTTCATGAATGAGTATCTGCCGAGATAAACCAGATTGAGGAACTCAACATGTTGAATGCCCCTGCCCGCTCCCTGTTGGGCTGCATCGCTGAAGATTTCACCGGCCACTGACCTTGCCAACATGCTGGTGCATGGCGGCATGCGTACCGTGCACTGCATCGGCATACCCAGTGCCGCGTACAGGACCAATTACTCAGCGAGTCGGGCATGCAGTCACGACTCAATCACTTCTTCCGAGAGCTGATCTGTGTAGCTTAAGCACCACCGGAATTTACACATTTGAGCAGCCCTCCGTGAATGACCGTCAAGCCCTCCGCGTGGAGCAATACTCCACAATGAGCTGAGTGATCGCTGCCGCAATCGCCTGATCCGCGTCAGGAGAGGTAAACAACCGAAATTGCACATCCGGCAAATCCGGTAACCCTTGTTCGCCCCCGAGAACCGCCAGTCCTTGCCCCAACTGACTGAGTGTCATGGGCGCAACCGCGAAGCCTGCAAGCGCCGCCGCCCGCAACCCGGCAGCGCTGCTGCATAACATCGCCGTGCGTTGGGCGATCCCCGCCTGAGCCAACCGCGTCAGCGCTATCTCTCGATAAGGGCACGGCTCGGGGAACAGGGCCAGCGGCAATGGCGTCGGTAACCGGGTGACGGGTTGCACCGACCAGGCCCACACCAGCGGCTCTTGCCACAACAGCAGCCCCGCTTCGCTGGTTTCGCATAGAGAACCGATGACCAGCTCCAGATGGCCTTGTTTCATCAGGTTCAGCAACGTGCCAGGAATGCCCACCTGCACGTCGATCTCCATGCCCGGGTACTGCGCCGCGAAATCCTGAAAAGTGCGCAATAACCGCGACTCGACAAAATCCTCGGACACCCCGATCCGCAGCCGTCCGTGAAACGGCGTGCGCGTCAGTTCTGCCCAGGCATCACGGTTCAGCACAAGGATCGTGCGCGCATAAGAGACCAGGCGCTCGCCATCGGGAGTCAATTGCTGGGAGCGGGTGGTGCGCGTCAACAGCGGTTTACCAATCTGTTCTTCCAATCGCCGCACGTGGCCACTGACCGCAGACTGAGTGAGGTGCAGCTTCTGGGCAGCACGGCTAAAGCCTTCTTCATCGACGACAGTGACAAATGTCTTGAGCAGCAGCGTATCGAACATAGTTTTATACGTGATCAATTGCGTATTAATTTACGATTTATATTTCAAATTTAACTATGTTGCAATGCGCCCACCAGCCCTATCTCCCCCACCACTCGAGGCGCGCCATGACTACTCTTCTGCATATTGAATGTTCCCCACGCAAGCAACGTTCGGCCTCCCTTGAAGTCGCCCGCAGCTTCATTGCGCGTTACCAAGAACACGCCCCAGACACCGAAATCATCACGCTCGACCTTTGGAACAAGGCTTTACCGGAATTCGATGATCTGGCAATGGAGGCCAAATACGCCGGACTCAATGGCACGCCCTTGACCCCCGCACAACAAGACGCCTGGAACACGCTGAAAGATCTGGCAAGTCACCTGCACCGCTCGGATGTGCTGGTGATGTCCGTACCGCTGTGGAATTTCAGTATCCCGTACAAACTCAAGCACTTCATTGACCTGGTGTCGCAGAAAGACATTCTGTTCAGTTTTGACGCGGAGCGCGGCCTGGAAGGCATGCTGCTCAACAAAACCGCTGTGGTGATGTACGCCCGTGGCCTGGATTTTTCGGCGCAGTCGAGCACGCCGGCAACACGCTTCGACTTTCAGAAGCCCTACGTTGAAGCCTGGCTGAAATTTGTCGGCGTGACGGATGTGCATTCGGTGATTGTGGAGAAAACCATCCTGGGCGAAGACGTTGATCGCATAGCGCGTGAGGCCGCGACTCAGCAGGCCAGGAGATTGGCAGACAGTATTTATCGCTGACGTTTCAGGGGCTCGGTTGGTGTGGGCTGTCTCACGCGACTGTAAGCGCAGCTCGCGCTTTCGCGTATCGCAGCAGGCCGATCTTGATGCCGATCAGTATGGGCGCGGCGACGACAAACAGCAGGGCCACGGCGTAGAACGCGGTGTCGAAGGCAATCACCGTGGCCTGACCTGACACGACCTTGCCCAAAAGGCTCGTCGCTGCCCTGCCAGCGGCCGCTTGATCCATCCCCTTCCCCACCAACATCGCCGTGGTGGTCGTCAGCCGTTCGATGAGCGCGTTTCCCCCAGGGGTAACGTTGGCGCCGAGGGCCGCGACATTGATGACGATGTGATGGTCGATCAGGGTCTGGAGCCCGGCGACACCTATTAAGCCACCCAATTGACGCCCCGTATTGAACAGGCCGATGCCGCAGGCGAGGTTGCGGTTGTTGAGGTCGCTGAAGGCGATCAGCGTAATTGACAGAAACAGGAAGCCAAGGCCCAGGCCGCGCAACAGGATAGCCGCCATCATGTCACCGGTGCCGCTGTCGCTGGTGGAACCGGACAGCATCCACATCGTCCCCATGATAAGCAGGATGCCAAAGGGCACTGTCGCAACCGGTGGAACGCGGCGCACTTTGATAAAAAAGGCAGCGATGAGCAGCGAGCCAACAAACAGACCGCCACTGGGCAGCAGGAGCAAGCCGGCATCGGTCGGGGTGAACGCCAGCACCGACAGGGCGAATGCCGGAATCAAAAATGCGCTGCCGAACAAGGCGGCGCCAGCGACAAAGCTGACGATAAAGGCAAAGGTAAAATCACTCGATTTGAACACCGTGAAATCGAATAGCCCCGGGCCTTTGGCCAACGCTTGTTGGCCGAAAAATGCCAGCAGCGCGGCGGTGCCGATCATTGTCAGCATCAGGATCCGAGGTTCCTCGAACCAGTCCCATCGGCTGCCCTGGCTGAACACGTAGGTGAAACAGAACAGGGTGGCCGAGATCAGGGAGAAGCCGAGCCAGTCAAAGGGACGCTGCCGGACCTTGGCAGGCGATGGGCCGTCTGCGATGAACAAAAGGCCGGTCGCCGCCAGGGCCAGCGGTACCACGCTGAAGAAAATCCAGGTCCAGGACTGACTGTCGATCAACCACCCTTGAAGGGCCGGGGCAATAGTCGCTGGCGCGACCACCGAGCCCATGGCAAACAGGGCTTGAAGGATCGGCTGAAAGGCACGCGGCCAGGCACGAAAAATCATCGCCTGGCCCGCCACCAGCAGGGTGCCGCCGGCGAAGCCTTGAATGATGCGAAGCGCGATCAGCAGGTCCAGTCGAGCGATGATGGCGGCCATGCAGCACGCCAGGCCCATGGCCAGGGTTGAACCGATGATCAGGTTACGCGCAGAAAAACGCTGCATCAGCCATGGGGCCATGATGAACCCGATCAGCTTGAGCGTGGTGTAGCCGACATCCAGCCAGGCGAATTCATCAGGTGTTGCATAGGTGTCGCCGATGATATCGCCGCGCCCGATCGAAAGAACGGTGCCGGCGATCGCTTCCGTCAGTGTGGCCAGCACGATGCCCACGATGAGCAGGACGCCAGTCGTAGCCTTGGCGCTGCTCGGCGTTGCGCTGGCAAAGGTGTTCATGAGCCGCCCCCTTGCGTCACCTCCACCCGCGCGGACAGACCTGGCACGATGCGCCCCGGCAGCGGATTGTCGGCCAGCCGGATCTTGACCGGAACCCGCTGCACGACACGGACAAAGTTCCCGGTTGCGTTGTCAGGCGGCAGCAAGCTGAACGCCGCCCCACTCCCCGGTGCAAAGCTGTCGACCAAGCCTTCAAGCACCGTGTTGGGGTAGCCATCGACCGTGATGCGCACGCGCTGTCCGGGGCGGATATGTTCGAGCTGGGTTTCCTTGAAATTGGCCACGACCCACACATCATTGACCGGCACGATATCGAGTAAGGAAACGCCCGGCGTAACGAGCCGGCCGATACGAACCTGGCGGTTACCGACGACGCCACCCACAGGCGCGCGTACCACGGTGTAGTCGAGATCGATTTGGGCGAGATCGCGCGCAGCCTCTGCTTGCGACACGGCCGCCACGGCAGCCTCTCGCTCGGCCACATAGACGGCGATGTGTTGCTGTTGCGCCTCGACCGTTGCCGAAGCGGCCGATACCGACGCCTCGGCTCTGGAACGCGCCGTGCCGGTTTCATCGACCAAGGCTTGGCTCACCGCGTTGCTGACGATCAGTTTGCGACTGCGATCGTGGGTCTTGGTTGCCAGATCCATGTCGGCGGTGGCTGAACGTCGTTGGGCTTCGGCCTGCCGAATCAACGCACGCTGAAGCTGGGTCTGCGCATCGACATGGGTCAGTCGAGCCTTTGCAGCGCTGACATTAGCCTCTGCTTGCGCAAGCTTTGCGCGATAGTCCCGGTCATCGATACGAAACAGGACGTCACCCGCCCGGACGGTCTGGTTGTCCACGACCTCTACCGCAGTGACATAGCCGGCCACCTTTGCGGCGAGTGAGGTCACGTCACCGCGAACATAAGCGTTATCGGTCGAGGTTGTGCCGCTCGAAACAGCCATGGTCCCCCAGGCGGCCACGACCACCACCGCGCCGACGCACAGTAATATGCCGATTGTCTTGCGCGTGCTTAGCCGCGCCACTACGACGGGGGGCCCGGCGATTGCCCCGGTGGCAATGGTGGCCTTGTCCTGGAGCGAGTTCATTTTTTCATTTCCTGCTCAATGCCATGCACTACAGCAACCCCAGGGCGGCAGTGGCCTGCCGCCCGGCTGTCGAACGTCGATGAGCGCGCTTATCGGCTCACTGCCTGGCAGGTGTGACGAGCACCTTTTCGTCGGTGTCGAGGACGAACACGGCCATGAGGCGTGCGGGTTTCGTGTCGCTGGCGTTCGCGCTGACTTGATGATGGGAGCCAGGCTCCTCAACGAAGTTTTCGCCGACGTTGTAGACCTTTTCCGGCCCGCCGTTGACGCGGCTGCGGACCGAGCCCTCCAGGACCGTTGCATAGATGAAGGCCGATTCAGGATGGGTGTGGGACGGTGACGAAGCGCCCGGCGCGTACTCGACAAGCACGCCTTTCATGCTCTTGCCGGGGATATTGGGAATGGGGTGGTCGAATACGACCGTCACGTTGACGCCGGGCCGCTCGTCGGCCGACGCTGTGGTGATCGACAATGCCGCAAAAGCAGCGGCTAAGAGAAATCGGCTAACCATGGCAATAATCCTTCGTGTGCAGGCGTTATGACGGCGCGCCTCATTACCGGCGCGGCGTCTTCCAGAGTTGTCCCTGGAAGCCTCAGCGGCCCGCTTCGGCCGTTGACTGGCTGAGCCAGTCTTCGAAACGGATCGCGCCCAGGCGCGGGTTCTTGCCGGGGGTCAGCGATTGATCGTCAAGCACGGCGCCGTAGTAGCGTGCGTGTACGTCCGGTACGACCTGGCGAGTATCCTGGGTGGCCCGCAGAAAGCGCCTGATCAACTCGTCGAGCGGCATGGCCTCGGGCCCCGCGACTTCGACCGTGCCATTGACCGGCGCTGCAAGCACGACATCGGTAAGTGCCGCCACCACGTCGTCGGACGCCATCGGCTGGATCAGCGCCGGCGAAACGCAAAGCTCTTCGCCGACGGTAAACGAATGGGCAATGCCGCCGACAAATTCGAAGAACTGCGTGGCACGCAAAATAGAGTAAGGAATGCCGGATGCCTTGATAAGGCTTTCCTGCGCGACCTTGGCACGGAAATAGCCGTTCTCGGGAAGCCGTTCGCTCCCGACAATCGACAGGGCAACGTGATGGCGAACCCCGGCCGCCGCTTCGGCGGCCAGCAGGTTACGGCTCGACGTTTCGAAAAACTCGAGGACAGCCTGGTCCTCCCACGACGGCGCGTTCGCCACGTCGACGACGATGTCAGCACCATCCATCGCTTGGGCCAGGCCCTCGCGGGTGATGCTGTTTACGCCCGTGCTGGGGCTAGCAGCGAGCACGTCATGGCCGCGCTCGCGGAGGTTCTTCACAAGTTTCGATCCGATGAGGCCGGAGCCTCCGATGACGACGATCTTCATGGGCTTTCTCCACGTATCGACTGCAACCATTGCGTCGGTGTAAGGAGAGATTGCCTGCGCGCGTGAGCGTAGTCCTTGTGCCTGCTGTGGATTTCCCTCCACGAACGCTTGGTTTTACGTCCAAAGACGCCGCTGTCCGCCGCCGTCTCTGCCACGGACGGTGCGGCGGGTTTAGCGCTGCCGTATCATCAAATCAAATACTAATCGCCAGTCGCCTGGGACATGGAGTTGCGGGCGCTTCGTCAGGGGGAACCTCACTTTGCCATTCGTGTTTGAAGACTACGTGCTCGATGAGGAGCGCCGGGAACTCACCTTGCGCGGGCAAACAGTGGCCGTCGGACCGCAGGTTTTCGATCTATTGCTGCTGTTCGTCAACAACCCCGATCGTGTCGTCAGCAAAGACGACCTGCTCAAGGCGGTGTGGAGTGGCCGGATCGTCTCGGAATCGACGATCACCAGTCACATCAATGCGGTGCGCAAGGCCATCGGCGATACGGGTGAGGAACAGCGCCTGGTGCGCACCGTCGCCCGCAAGGGCTACCGCTTTGTCGGCCAGATCAAGGTCGGCGGGATCGGCGAAGCGCAACAGCCTGACCAGCCTGCCATCGACGAACGCGCGCACACAGACCCGAAGGAAATGCCCTCCTCCTCGCTCGTTCTCCCGGACAAACCCTCGATTACTGTCTTGCCCTTCCAGAATTTGAGCGGCGATCCGGAGCAGGAATATTTCGCTGACGGCATCGTGGAAGACATCATCGCTGCCCTGTCGCGTATCCGCTGGCTGTTCGTCATCGCGCGCAATTCGAGCTTCACCTACAAGGGCCGGACGGTGGACGCCAAGGGCGTCAGCCAGGAGCTGGGCGTTCGCTACGTGCTGGAAGGCAGCGTGCGCAAGTGCGGGAACAAGGTACGCATCACCGGGCAGCTCATCGACGCGACGAGCGGGACGCATATCTGGGCGGAGCGCTTCGAAGGCACGCTCAACGACATCTTCGAGCTGCAGGATCAAATCGCCGAAAGCGTCGTCGGTGCCATCGCACCGCAACTCGAACGGGCAGAAATTGAACGTGCCAAACGCAAACCGACGGAAAGCCTGGACGCCTACGACTACTACCTGCGCGGAATGGCAAAACTGCACAACGGCACCCGGGAAGCCCTCGACCAGGCGCTGCCGTTGTTCTACAAGGCCATCGAGCTCGATCCGGAATTTGCATCGGCCTATGGCATGGCAGCCTGGTGTCACTTCTGGCGCAAGCTGAATGGCTGGATGACCGATCGTATACAAGAGATCGCTGAGGGCGTACGGCTTGCGCGTTTGGCGGTGACGCTTGGCCGGGATGATGCAGTCGCGTTGACGCGAGGCGGACATGCATTAAGCCATCTCGCCGGCGATGTTGACGGCGGCATTGCATTGCTCGACAGGGCACGTCTGCTCAACCCCAACCTCGCCCCCGCCTGGTACTTGGGCGGTATCCTGCGCGCGCTGCGCGGTGAAACAGACGCCGCCATCGAGCAGCTTACCCATGCCACTCGCTTGAGTCCGCTGGATCCGGAAATGTTCAGGATGCAGGTCGGAATGGCGCTCGCGCATTTCTTCGCCGGGCGCTTCGATCTCACGACGGACTGGGCGGAAAAGGCGCTGGGCAACCTGCCCAGTTTCCTGGCCCCGGTGGCCTTGGTGGCGGCCAGTCATGCCCTCAGCGGACGAATGGATAAAGCGAGGTTGGCGATGCAGCGTCTTCGCGAGCTGGATCCCTCTTTGCGCATCTCAAACCTGAAAGACTGGCTGCCCATCCAACGGCACGAGGATTTCGCGCGCTTCGTCGATGGACTGCGGTTGGCCGGGTTGCCCGAGTGACCGTGGAACGGTTCCATGTACTCAAAATCATCGGGAATGTGCAGGCAGACGATACGTTTGTTCGCCAGTTCCGAACGCAATCGTGCGATGAGTTTTTGCGGTGGATGGGCTGCATGACAGTGTTCATTACGGAGTCACGTGCATTGTGTCCATGGTCCGCTTCTGATCTTTTTCTGCCCCATGCTATGGGCATCCCCACTGTCAAAACGATTGCCAAGGTGCCCCCCTGGAAAACCTTTCCTCGATCCAGTGCTTGAACGCCGTCGTCGTTGCCGTGTTGTACCTGGCGGACGGGCGTACCAGATAGACGCCCGCGTCGGCATCCAGCTGCCACTCCGGAAGCACCCTGACGAGGTGACCGGAATCGATGTCTCTCTTCATGAGCCACTCGCCTCCAGCAAGAATGCCCAGCCCCAGGCAGGCGGCGGACAGCAATGCCTCATTGTCGTTGCTGACCATACCGCTACGCACCCTGACGGACTTCTGATCGCCATCGCGCGTCAGCTTCCACTCCGGGTATGAGTGCAGCCCGGTGAAGCCGAGACAATTGTGGGCATCGAGGTCTGCCGGAACTTTCGGCTCTCCATGGCGCTGCAGGTAGGCAGGCGCGGCACACAGAATACGACGGTGGTCGCACAGCTTCCTGGCAACCAGTCGACTATCTGAAAGCTCACCGATTCGGATCGCGGCATCGAAACCCTCCGCGACAATGTCCACGAATCGCTCCGAGTACTCGACCTCCAGCGAAACCTGGGGGTACGCCAGGGCGAACTCCGACACTATCGAGCTGAGCCATAGCCGCCCCATCGCCGCTGGCAAGGCAATCCGCAGTCGCCCTCTGACCTGCGCCGCGCCCTGAGCTGCATCATGCTCAGCTTCCGTAATCAAGCTCACTGCATGGCGAAGCCGCGTGACCAGGCGCTCCCCTTCGTCCGTGAAGCGCAGTTGCCTCGTGGTCCGTTCGACCAGGCGTATCCCGAGACGAAGCTCCAAGGCGCTGAGCCGCTTGGACAGCACCGAAGGGTGCCGTTGCAGCATCCTTCCCGCCGCGGCAAACGAGCCGTGGTCGGACAGAGCCAGGAGTGTGGCGAGTTCATCCGCCTGACGGCTATCGAACAGATCCATACAACTACAAACCTCGCGGACACATCCAGACAAAGGGCTCTGGCGAAGGCCCGGGGCATACGCCTGGTCCCGGCCTGCGCTCAGGGCGTGAGTATCATCGCGCCTTGCGACCGCCCATTCTCCAGATCGGCGTGCGCAGAGGCTACGTCGGCCAACGGGTAGCGACGCCAGATTCGTGGCTGGATGATACCGTCGGTTATCGCTTGCAATACATCCTTTGCGCGCTCCTGATACTCGTGCGCAGTGGCCGTGTGCGCGGCGAGGGACGGTCGGGTCAGGAAGAGAGAACCCTTGGCGTTCAGGGTGCTGACCTCGATGGCAGGCGTCGTTCCCGAGGCCATTCCGAAAGATACCAGCAGGCCACGCGGGCGAAGGCTATCCAGGGAAGCCTCGAAAGAAACCCGGCCGATAGGGTCATACACGACGTCGACCTTTTTCCCCTTGGTTACCTCGGCGACCTGATCGGCAAGCGTAGCTGCGTTGAACACCAGTACTTCATCACAACCGGCTGTCTTTGCGCGCTCGACACTTTCCTGCTTCGAGACCACACCGATCACGAAGGCGCCCAGATGTTTGGCCCACGGCACCATGATTTGCCCCAACGCGCCCGCAGCTCCATACAGCAGCACCCTGGAGCCGGGGCCAACGCGATAGGTTGTCTTGAGCAGATAGTGGGCGGTAATGCCTTTGAAGAGCACCGCTGCCGCTTCGTCGAAGCCCAGATCATCGGGAATCTTCACGAGTCGATTGGCCGGATAGAGGCGACCACTGGCGTAGGCGCCAATCGGGCCGGTGGCGTACGCGACCCTGTCTCCCACCGCCACCTCGGTGACGTCCGGCCCTATCGCCGTAACATGCCCGGCCCCTTCAAGACCGAGACCGGATGGCAAAGGAATACGAACAGTGCCGCAGCGCTGGCTCAGGTCCAGGGGGTTGATCCCAATGGCCGCCTGCTCCAGCCAGACTTCTCCGGCACCAGGTGATTGTGTACTTGTCTGTTCGAGCCGCAAGACCTGAGGCCCACCAATATTCTGAATCCTGACGCAGCTTACCATCTTGATCTCCTGGCGCATTCGTTGTGCTGAGGAGTGTAATTGGTCGAAAACAAAGCACTAGCCAGGAAAATTGCAGTTCATAAGTGCACTGAATGCAACAATAAAGTTAAAGGCGCAGATGGGGACTCTACGGCCGCGCTGGCTGCTAGACGTCAGCGGTTTAGCCATGAAGGTGGTGATACCGTTCAAAAAGGGAAAATCTGAGGGTTGACATGTATACGTATTCAGAACTTAATGTCTTCTATCGTTTTTCAGGTGTCTTGTCATGAGTACAAACCGTGGATATGGAGGCGTGACTAGCCGTCATGTGGCGCAGCGGGCTGGCGTCTCGCAGCCCACCGTATCCCGTGTATTGGCGGGACACCCTTATGTGCGCCAGGCGGTTCGCGACAAAGTGATGGCCGCTATTCGGGAACTCGACTACAGGCCTAATGGCAACGCGCTTGCCATGCGTACCAACCGCACCGGCAATATCGGCGTTGTCGTTTCCCGCCTCGCCAACCCCCTGTACCCGGAACTGCTGCAGATACTCGGCCGCACCCTGATCCGGGCCGGGTTCCGTATGGTCGTCTGGAACACAGAAGAAATGGATGAACAGGCCGCGATCGATGCCGTGCGCGAAAGTCGTGTCGACGGCGTGATCATGACGACAGCGACAGTGGCCTCGACTCGGTTGTATGACGCACTGCAAATGAATGCACCAGTGGTGCTCATCAACCGTGTAGTGGAAGGATGGCCTTGTGACCAAGTCGCCAGTGACAATCTGGATGGCGGGCGGATGGTTGCCGAGTATTTCCTGAGATCCAATCGCCGTCGTATCGGCATGATTCAGGGGCCTATCACTGCCAGTACGATTCGGGATCGCCAGACCGGCTTTCAACAGGCTCTGGCGGAACAAGGCGGGATACTCGATCAGTCCGTGTGCACGTCGGTGGAAGAGTTCTCGTATAAGCAAGGATTTGATGCAACACGTCGCCTTCTGGAACTGCCTGAGCCGCCCGACGCGCTGTTTTGCGTCAACGACATCATCGCCCTGGGCGCTATAGATGCGGCTCGCGATAAAGGGGTTGATATACCGGAACAACTATGGATTGTGGGATACGACGACATCGAAATGGCGAGCTGGAAGGCCTTCGATCTGACCACAGTTCGTCAGCCGATGATCAAAATGTCCGAAGGCGCCATCGACCTGCTTTTGGAGCGCATCAATGGCTATGATGGCGAACCGCGCATCGTTTGCTTATCAGAAGAATTTGTCGTGCGCGGATCATCTGGCCTCCTCCCTCTCAACTAACCCAGACCTGAAAAGCAGTTCCGATAACATTGAGGTGAATATGAATACGTATTCATAACCATGGCCAAATCGGCTGGTCAGCGAGCTGATTGATCTGCCACTCCTGTGTCACCGCCAAGCAATAAGCGCTTTTTTTTTAACTGAATATGAATACGTATACATGAGCTGAAAATCCAATAAAAACGCCTCCAAAAAGGAGGCTCGATCAATAACGCAAGCATTTCTACAGGAGCAAAGCATGAGCGTTCAGCCAGGGAGACATGAGCTTTCTTGTATAGAGGAACCGGCGCGTCAGGTACCGGTGCGCCACAGGGTGGATGTACTTGTTGTGGGTGGAGGACCTTCAGGAATCGCCGCTGCGACCACTGCGGCTCGCTTGGGTGCAAATGTATTGCTGGTCGAGCGCAATGGGTATTTGGGCGGCGCTCTAACCATGGTGACACTGGGCAGTATCTGCGGCCTGTACGCCGTTGCCGGGGACGAGGTCATCCCCGTGGTTCGCGGATTTGCTTCGGAAATCATCGAGCGGCTTAAGCAGATGGGAGGGGCCAAGGCGCCAAAACGTTGGTTGAAGACCGCCTCCATGCCTTATGACCCCTCGATGTTCAAGATTGTGGCCGATGAAATTGTCATCGAAGCGGGGGTCAAGCTGGCCTTCCATAGCCTGGCGGTGAACGTCTACAAACAAGGCAATGAGGTGCGTGGTGTCACGTTTGAAGGACGCGATGGACGCTGGGCGTGTCTGGCAAATGTGGTTATCGATTGCACCGGCGATGGCGACATCGCTGCGCTGGCTGGGGCGTCGTTTGAGCACGACACCGAAGTCATTCAGGCTCCCACCACGATGTTTCGGCTAGGCAACGTCGATGTCGAACGTGCCAGTGCGCTCACCCGTGACGAAATGAAAAGTTGCCTGGAGCAGGCGATTGAATCAGGGATGACGTTGCCCCGGACCGCAGGCGGCGCGTTCAGCAATCAGCCTGACAGCATGCACTTGAACATTACCCGCGTCGTAAAAGATGGCCGCTCACCGGACCCTCTGGATACCGCAGAACTGACCCAGGCAGAACTCGCCGGGCGCCAGCAACTCAAGACCTATTTGAAAGCCTTCCGTGACTTCGTGCCCGGCTACGAAGAAAGCGTTATCGCCGACATTGGGGCCAACATCGGCGTGCGCGAAAGCCGCCGAATTCGCGGCGACTACTGGCTCACTCTGGAAGATGTGCTGGGAGAGGGACGATTCAGTGATGCAATTGGATGCAGTGCCTGGCCCGTAGAGGAACATGGCGCCGGGCGTGCGACGAAATGGATCTTCCTCGAACCCGGGACCTACTACCAACTGCCCTTTCGAATGCTGCTACCGACCGGGCTTGAACGCCTGCTCGTCGCAGGGCGTTGCGCCTCAGCTTCCCATGACGCTCACGCGTCAATGCGGGTGGGCGGCGTGTGCATGGCCCTCGGTGAAGCGGCAGGCGTCGCGGCAGCACAAGCCGTTGCCAATCAATGTCTCTTGCGTGACCTCGACATCCCGGCACTCAGACAGCAATTGCTACGGCAAGGGGCATTTCTTGGCGATGACGTCCGCTGAGCCAGCCCCCCTACCCCATTAAAACGCGTGGAGAAGATCATGACAAAATACCGATCCAATTTCGAGCCAGGCACGACACGCTGGGCCATCCGCAAAGCACAATGGCACGCGCTGGGCCTTTCCGATGAAGACATGGAAAAGCCGAAGATCGCGATCATCAACTCTTCATCAGAGCTGTCTATTTGCTTCAGCCATCTCGATGAAGTCGCTGAGCTCGTCAAGCAAGGAATCCGGGAAGCCGGCGGTCTGCCGTTCGAAATCAAAACCACCGCTCCGAGTGATTTCATCACAGGTGCGGGCCGTGCCGGTCGTTACCTGATGCCTTCGCGGGATCTGCTGGTCAACGATATTGAAGTGGCGGTTGAAGGCGCATTGCTCGACGGCATGGTCTGCCTGAGCAGTTGCGATAAAACTGCGCCGGCCCATTTGATGGCTGCCGCACGGCTGAATATTCCAAGCATTCTGGTCATTGGCGGCTATCAGGCATGCGGCAAAATCGACAGTAAAAAGGTCGACATCGAAGACGTTTTCGAATCCGTCGGAGAGCTGGGCTCAGGCAATATCTCCATCAAAGATATTTCCGACATGTGTGAGGTGGCCGTGCAAAGTCCCGGCGTATGTGCAGGCATGGGGACCGCTAACACCATGCACATCATGGCAGAGGCCATTGGCATGACACTTCCCGGCAGCGCGCCCGTCGCAGCCCGGAGTGAGCGCATGTGTCAGCTTGCAATCGAAGCAGGTCGCCGCATCGTCGGCCTGATAAACGAAGACCTGCGCCCGCGCCAGATCATGACACCGCAAGCCTTTGCAAATGCGGTGTCGGTTGGGTTGGCGGTCAGCGGATCGATCAACATGCTGCGCCACCTTCAAGGTGTAGCGGCAGAGGGAGAGATCGATGTAGACGTTTATGAACTGGTCGATGAACTGGGTAAGCGGACGCCTCTGCTGGCGGCTATCAAACCCAACGGCCCGGGACGTATTGAAGACCTTGAAGCAGCAGGCGGCACAGTGGCCGTGATGAAGCGACTGGAGTCTCTATTGAACGTCAATGAGATCACTGTGAACGGTAAAACCGTCGCGCAAAATCTCGCCGCCGCGCAGGTGTTGAATCCTGAGGTCATCGCCAGTCTGGAACAGCCGATCAACCCTGGCCCCTCCGTCATCATGCTTCGAGGATCGCTCGCCCCGGAAGGCGCGATCATGAAACTCGGCCTAGGCGGCAAGGCACAGACATTCCGTGGCAAAAGCCGGGTTTTCGAAAGCCAGGAGCAGGCGCTGGAGGCGCTCTCGAACGGAGAAATCACTAGCGGCCAAGTCATCATATTGCGTGGACTGGGAGCCCGCGGCGGTCCCGGTGTGGCCTCTGCTTCCTGGTTCGTGGCGGCCGTCAATGGTGCGCACCTGGGTGACGATATCGCCGTCATCACAGACGGGCAACTCTCGGGATTGAATCGGGGATACACCATTGGCCAAGTCATGCCGGAAGCAGCAGACGGCGGTTCGATTGCACTCGTGCGTGATGGCGACAGCGTATTCATCGATATCGCCCGGCGAAAGGTGGAGTTAGAAATCACCCCGGAGGAAATGGACTCAAGGCGGTCCGCACTTTCGCCATTCATTCCAAGTGAAAAGATGGGCTGGTTGCGCATTTATCAACATATGGTCCAGCCCCTCTCCAAGGGGGGAACGCTGAAACCCGGCAAATAATCTTACCGTTGCATAAATACCTGGGTAGCCTGAACTATCACGCTGCCGGGTACTCACTTTGCAGGAGATAATAATAAGATGTTACATTCTATTAGTGTGCTCAGTATTGTGGCCCTTTACATCGTAATAACGACGTTAGTGGGTTCGTGGTCGGCAAAGTATACGAAAGACACCTCTGCGTTCATGAGTGCAAAGAACATGATGGGGATCTTTGTGGTCGGCATCCTGCTCATGTCGGAATTCATCGCCACCGGTTCAACGCTTGGCACCGCCGAGGCCGCCTATTCGAAAGGTATCGCCTCTGCGTGGAACGTCATTTCCCTGGGGCTCGCCTTCGTGCTTTATGGCTTTTTCATGGCACCGAAGTTTCAGAAGACCGGGTCTTACACCATTTCGGGAGCGCTCGGACAACGGTACGGACATGGAACCCGGATGGTAGTGTCCTTGGTCATGACCTATGCGCTTATCGTGGTTAACGTCGCGGCCTTTACCGGCGGCGGGGTTATTTTCGCCACACTGCTCGGGCTACCCGTTCAAGCCGGTGTCTGCATTATCGGTATTGCATCTATTTTCAACGTTACCTTCGGCGGTATTCGCGGGGTAGGTATCTCTAACCTGATCCATATGTTTTTCAAGTTCGTGAGTCTGATCACGATCGGATTGTTCGCCTACTTCATGCTGCGCGATCATCCAGAGATGGCGGCCAAGATCCCCGATAAGCTCTATACCTTGGACGGCGTACCGACAAAGACCTTGGTATCCTGGACATTTGCAAATATCGGCGCGATCTTTGCGACCCAGTACGTCATCCAATGCATCAGCTCTTTGACCACGCAAAAGGAGGCGCGTAAAGCAAGTTTTATCGCTGCAATCTTTATCATTCCCGCAGGTTTGATCTCTGCCTATATAGGCATTGCGGCCCGGGGTGCCTACCCGGATATCAACCCGGTCATGGCCTTGCCGATCTTCCTTAACGCCATGCCGGCCTGGATGGCAGGCGTTGCGGTGATGGGGATTATTGCAGTCACGTTTGTCACCATTCTTGCGTGTCAGGTAGGGACAACCGCCCTACTCATGTCGGACTTTATTATCCCGTTCGTAAAGCCGGATGAGGCCAATAAGCTGAAGATCACGCGAATCGTATCCATCCTGGTCGGCCTGATGCCTATCCCCTTCGCGTTATTCGTCCCCGGTCTGCTGGATACCATATTTTTTGCGCGGGCGTTGCGCACCGCGATCGCAGTGGTAGCGGTATTCCTGTTTTATCTTCCGGGCATCGGTAGCGGCAAGAGTGCGATGTTTGGCCTGATGGGAAGCGTAGTGGGCACTTCTATTTGGTACATGCTGGGCGATCCATGGTTCGACGACGTCTATATCGCCATGGCGGTTCCTGCGCTGTTCATGACCGGTGACCGCTTGATATTCGGCAAACGAAACATAGCCAGCACCGACAAAGGCACGCCTGGCAATGGAGATAAGGTCAAAGGCCTTCAACCCGGCACCTCATTGCAGTAACGCGTATTAGCCATCAATCCTGTCCGTGTGCTCAGGAGCCGCCTGTATAGTGATATTTCTCATCAACCCGGGCGCGCTCCGCCCCTTTCGCCTGAGACCTCGTCAGCGAAGGTAGTTTATGCACTTCATTTCCCTCCAACGCTCGGGCTTTCACTCGCTAGTGGCCTGAGCGGTTAAGTCATTTTGCTACAGGCGACGCATAGACTATGCGGCCAATGTCATGGATTGGTTATACGCATGCCTCGGCCAGCGTCTCCCTTCGCTTTAACGCCTTCAGACCTCATTACCCTGCACCCCACCGCCTGAAGATCTTAAAAATCAGTAACGAGCCTCATTTCGCCGACAAGGTGGTCGACGTGGTTGGGCTCTATCTGAACCCACCGGATAACGCCTTGGTGTTGTCAGTTGACGAGAAAACCCAGATCCAGGCGTTGTACCGGGGTGCCTTCACCAGCGTGGCCGACTTGAAAACGGCTATCCGCCAATTTATCGAAGCTCATAACGAGTATTCGGCCAACCCCTTTAAATGGAACAAAACGGCTGAGGCCAGCATCAGTTCGGTACACCAGGCAAAGCTGAGTATGACAAAAAATAAATTAATGGATTAACCGCTCAGGCCACTAGATGATAAAAACCTGCCACGGCGCCTTCTGGGCGATTACCGCCCTTCTTTAACGGTATATATCGACTCATATCTGCCGGTCACAACCGCAGACTTCGGTAAAAACAGAAATCACAAGTCCACTTTCGTCCTGTTGCTTGGGGCGTTTTTCAAAAAATTTTCGTAGTCCTGTACGATCTTTACGGGTTCCGTCCTCCCCCCTAAGTGATCACGCAGGATGGTTCAGTGATGCAACCCATCTTGACAATTGAAAACCGGGCGGACTATTGTCTGACAACCTGACTAGGAAGATTGTCTTATGCTTGAGGTACAGCGTCCCGATTCTCTCGTGGTGCGTGTTGTCAGCGCCATCCGCGCGGAAATCGACTCCGGCCAGCTTGCACCCGGATCGCGTTTGCCGACTGAACAACAGTTAGCGGAACAGCTGAACGTTAGCCGCTCAGTAGTTCGCGAGGCTATCGCCCAGCTGAAGGCCGATGGTGTATTGCTAGCACGGCGAGGCCTTGGATCATTCATTTCCCAGACACCCGCCGGGACGGTTTTCCGGTTCCCGAAAAAAAACGACTACAGATCAGACCTCGTGCAAATGTTCGAAATGCGTCTGTGGATCGAAACCCAGGCAGCCTCGATTGCTGCTCAGCGACGAGACGCAGCAGATCTCCAACGCATGAAAGAAGCGTTGCAGGAAATGCATGACAAACGCACTGACTTTGAAGGTGCGGCCTTGGCGGATGTGGAATTTCACCGTGCAATCGCCGAAGCCAGCAAGAATGACTATTTCGTGGCCTTTCATGACTTCCTAAGAGGTCAGCTGGCGGCCGCGCGCAAAACAGCTTGGGAAAACTCGGCTTCTCGCTTAGTCGGCGGTTCGGCAGATGCTGCCTACGAGCACCAAGCGCTGTACCACGCCATTGAAAATGGTGATCGGCATGCCGCTGCTGCCTGTGCAGACGCCCACTTGCGCGCATCAGCCAAGCGCCTACAACTTGAGCTTCCTCCTATGGACTGAGTCAAGCTCGTTATGAAGCCCTGAAAGCATGCACTGGTATGCGTGATTTTTACAAAATCATTAGTCAGACAACCTGATAGCCTGATAACAAGACCAGCCATTTACTGATCTATGGTAACCACACAATGACTTACGACTTTTGCATCATCGGCGGGGGGATAGTGGGCCTTGCCACCGCGATGGAGTTACTCAAACGCCAGCCCAACGCATCGCTTGTTATCCTCGAAAAAGAAATAACATTGGCCAAGCACCAGACAGGTCATAACAGCGGTGTGATACATGCTGGTATTTATTACGCCCCAGGCAGTCTCAAGGCTGAGTTGTGCAAGCGCGGTGCCGAGGCAACCAAGCAGTTCTGCACTGAGCACGGCATCAAATTCGACGTCTGCGGCAAGTTGCTGGTGGCCTCGACCGCCCTCGAAGTCGAGCGAATGGAAGCGTTGTATGCCCGCTCGCAACTCAATGGAATGAAAGTCGAGCGTCTTGACGCGGATGAGCTGCGTCGCCGGGAACCAAACATCATTGGGCTCGGCGGGCTATTTCTCGACGCCACCGGCATCGTCGACTACCGGGAAGTCTGCGAAACCATGGCCCGAGTCATTACCAGCAGCGGCGGTGAGATCTATCTGGAAAAGACTGTTACGGCCATAGAGGAGAACGGTGACAACGTAACGATCAGCACCCATGACGGTGTCTGGCGTGCGAAGAAGCTGGTGGTCTGTGCCGGCCTGCAATCAGATCGCCTGGCGACAATGGCGGGCATCAAAATTGACCACCAGATAATTCCGTTTCGCGGCGAATACTTTCGCTTGCCTGCAGCGAAAAACAACATCGTCAATCACCTTATCTACCCTATACCAGATCCTGAGTTGCCGTTTTTGGGGGTACACCTGACCCGCATGATTGATGGCAGTGTCACCGTAGGCCCAAATGCTGTGCTGGGTCTGGGCCGTGAGAACTACAGAAAGTTTTCGATCAATTGGCGCGATGTGGCCGAGTACACAACCTTCCCTGGCTTCTGGAAAACCATCTGGCAAAACCTGGGTTCCGGTAGCGTGGAGATGAAAAACTCATTGTTCAAATCCGGATACCTGGAGCAATGCCGAAAATATTGCCCGTCACTGAACATTGACGATCTTCTGCCGTATGAGGCGGGTATTCGTGCCCAAGCCGTCATGCGCGACGGCACCTTGGTGCATGATTTTTTGTTCGCCGAAACGCCACGCATGCTCCACGTGTGTAATGCGCCCTCTCCTGCCGCCACTTCGGCCATTCCCATAGGTTCTATGATTGCCGACCGAATATTAAAACCCAACTAATACCGACTCAACTGACCTCCATCTAGATCTGCATCGTTGATGTCTGCTGGAGGGGCGATGGTCAAATACATTCAAAAAAACCTATTGGCTCGCAAGGGCAAATAGAGAGCAACTAGCGTCGACTTTAAAATAAATACAATGAAGCATGAGGAAATATAAAATGACGGCAATTAAGACGATAAGTCCTTTAGTGGAAACCCCAGAACAAGCCAGAAAACGTTTGCGTAAAGTTGCCGCGGCCACCATTTTTGGCTCAATGCTTGAGTGGTACGACTTTTACTTGTACGCAACAATGGCCGCGATTGTGTTTTCGAAAATCTTCTTTGATAACAGCGATCCCAAAACTGCATCGCTGTTAGCATTTTCCACATTTGCCATCGGTTTTATTGCTCGACCGTTTGGCGGGGTAATTTTCGGTTATCTGGGAGATAAATTCGGCCGCAAACAAGTGCTGGTGCTGACCTTTTGCTTGATGGGCGTCTGCACAACCTTGATCGGCCTGATTCCCAGCTACGCCTCAATCGGCATATGGGCACCCATCATTTTGGTCGCGGTAAGGATCATCCAGGGGCTGGGGGCGGGGGCCGAGTTGTCTGGGGCGGCAGTCACCTCCTATGAGCATGCTTGCGAAGGTAAACGCGGAAGTCAGGGCGCGTGGCCGGCACTGGGTCTAAACCTGGGTCTGTTGCTTTCATCGCTGACCGTTTATCTGCTGACCATTAATGGAAATGAATTCCTGCTGTCGGGCGGATGGCGGATCCCGTTCATTTGCAGCATTGCGTTAGTAGCCGTAGGTCTTTGGGTTCGCAGCAGCATTCCGGAAACTCCCGAGTTCGCTGATCTGAGCAAGCAAAAGGTAAAAGCCAAGGCGTCGCCCCTGAAAGCACTGTTCAAGAATGACCTCAAAGGGCTGGGTGTCGTATTTTTCGTGGCTGTTGGCTACAACGCTTTGAGCTACATTTTCAAAACGTTCTCCCTGGCCTACCTGACCCAGTTCAAGGGAGTTGATGTTCATGTCACGTCATTGTCAGTGACTATCGCCAGTATGATCGCCATTGTCGCCGTACCCTTCTTCGGCTGGCTGTGCGACAAGTGGAGCAGCAAGACAGTGCTCATACTCGGCGGTGTGTTTTCGCTGCTGTTTGCCTACCCGTTCCTGGCGCTGCTTAACACCGGCGAGAGTCTGATGATTTATGTGGCCATAGGCGTCGGCACCGGCATCCTTGCCCCCATGATGTTCGCTCCGCAAGGTTCTTTCCTGAGCCGCCAGTTCCCTACCCAGACCCGTTCCTCAGGCTTCGGCACAGGGCGCGAAATCGGTACCGCCATCGCAGGAGGACTAGCACCGCTGGGAGCATTGTCGTTGGTGTCCACGTCTGCAACCCACTCCACAGATGGAGTTGTCATCATCCTGGCGATAGCGTCGGCATTGGTCGTGGTTTTCGCTCTGTGCGATCAAGGACGCAAGCACTCAGCGTTTAAAAACTAAGAAGTGAGTGATCGTGGAAAGTTGGCGGAACCAGCTCCTCCCCAACAACCCGCCTTAAAGTGTATGGGAGTTGATGCAAGCCACTCGCCGTTCGTCGCGACGAACCAGCAATTTGCCCATAGCTTCTCGACAACCGCAATGCAGCGGTTCTGCAAGCCGTACCCTCTGTAGCGGTTGTGAAAGACTGCGTACAAGCGCGATACGGTGTTGCCAGCGGATGCAGTGCTTTGCTATTGCCCCATAGTCTTATCCGACTGAGTGGTATGGATCGGCCGATTCTGTTGAAAAAGTCCCATCCAATCATCGCAGCGAAAAGCCATGTTGTGGAGATTGAAATCTGGCCAGATTTTGAGTGACGAATCTGGTCAGATTTTTCGTAGCGACGCGAAAAAATGTGCGTTTTCTTGCCTCACTCCGAGGTTGAAATGATTGCCCGGACCTTTTCAACAGCATCGGCCAAAACAGTCGTTCGGATGCGCCTACAAATTGAAAGTCAACTCAGATCGCCTGACGGCAGGCAGAAAAGTCCACATAGTCGAGCTCAAGCCCGTTGCCGTGCTCCAGTGCCCATCACGGTATTGGGCGGGATAGATAGCTATTGCCCATCCAGCTTGAACGCGACCCCGTGAACTTACTTCAAGGTGCCCGTCGTCGCGGCGCCGGCAGTCAGGTGGGTGAGCCCAGTCAACACTGCGATCGATGTCATCCGGCGTAGAGTCGCTCCCGGATACATAATCCATCTTCCAATCGTGACTGAGCCCTTGCTGGTTGTTGTTACCTCGGTTGCGCCACGACGCGCAAATAGGGTTTCAACGTCTTGAAGCCCTGCGGGTATTTCTTCCTGGCCTCTTCGTCAGATACCGAAGTGGGAATGATGACGTCCTCACCCGGGCGCCAGTTCACTGGGGTGGCGACTGTGTGCTTGGCGTTCAATTGCAGAGAATCGAGCAGGCGCAACACTTCATCGAAGTTGCGCCCGGCACTCATTGGGTAGATCAGCATCGCCTTGACCTTCTTGTCCGGGCCGACGATGAACACCGAACGCACCGTGGCGTTGTCCGCGGCGGTGCGTGAGCCGCCACTGGCATTCGGGTGAATCATGTCGTAGAGCTTCGCCACCACCAGGTTTGCGTCGCCGATCATGGGATAGTTGACCGCATGGCCCTGGGTCTCTTCGATGTCACCGACCCAGGCCCGGTGGTCACTGACCGGGTCGACACTGAGCCCGACTATCTTGGTGTTGCGTTTATCGAATTCCGGCTTAAGTCCGGCCATATAACCGAGCTCAGTGGTACACACAGGGGTGAAGTCCTTCGGATGCGAGAACAGGATGGCCCACTTGTCGCCAATCCACTCGTGGAAGTGCAGCGGACCTTCGGTGCTTTCGGCAGTGAAATCCGGTGCTTCGTCGCCAATACGGATTGCCATGTTCGATCTCCTTACAGTGACTGGTAGGGAAGTTGTCAGAACTCCGACTGCAGTTCCAACGGCATTCGGTGTCTGCGTTGAACCTGTCAACGCGAGTCAGTATAGGAGACGTACCAAGACAAGGCGCAAACCAGGGTATTTACTCTGTAAGTGCTTGAATTAGTGTGTCTTACGGTGTCATCAGCATTAAGCTGGTGACTCAGTCGATAGACCGGCCTCAATCCTCTTTTCGCGGACTCATCCAGCAATAGCGTACGTGGCGCCGCCCAGGTGGTGCATCTGTCTTTCGGTGCCCCACAATGCGGGCATCAGGCGGCAATCAAAACCGGGCAATTCGACACTGCCGTGGGGCTGCTTGAGGCGGACATTGTTGGTGGGTGCGAGATGGTTCGCCGAAGGCTGCGGAGCCGATGTTGAACATGACCGAGTAGTGGATCTGCCTGAACATACCAGCGGATGAAGTGGCCCGGATCTGCCTCCTGTTGGAAACGATCCGGGATGCTATCAACTTTCAAACTTGCGCCGTCAGAGTACTTTAAAAATAAGCTCCAACGAATAACATCCCAATCCAGAGATCCGCAAAAAGCTGACCTCCCCCCTTCGATCTTCATCATCGATGCAAACAGTATTTCGCAAAAATTTTCGGAGTTTCCCTGACGAGTTCCTCCATCAACTCGCGCGCGTTGTCGTGACGAATCAGAGAGACGGATTGCCCTGCTGACAGAGAAACGAAGTCATCGTGGCCTTGCATTAGCGCCGCTCTTCCGAGATTCCCCATGTACCAGGCCTGGACAGGATAAGCCGCAATTTTTGAGCTGCTGTGACTCATCTCGGTAGTCATCCTGTTCGAAATGCTCCTCGCCAGGCGCCCAGTGAAGGCTTTCGTCAGCGTCGTAGATCCCGAATGACTCTCGCAAAGGGCTTTGCGATGCGGGGAACTCGCCGCTGACTCTTTACAGGCAAGAAACGCAGTACCAATCTGAACGCCGTGAGCCCCCAAGGCAAAGGCTGCCGCCACCCCGCGTGCATCAGCTACGCCACCGGCAGCGATAACGGGGATCCCCACCTGGTCCACGACCTGGGGAATCAAGGAAAATGTGCCCGTAAGCGATTCTTCAGCCGATCTCAGGAACGACCCTTTATGACCACCGGCTTCGAATCCTGAGGCAACAATGCAATCGACGCCTGCACGTTCCAATGCTTTCGCTTCCAGCGCAGTGGTCGCTGTCCCCATCGTCAAAATACCCAATGACTTGCAGGCAGCAATAATGGCGACAGGAGGAATGCCGAAAACAAAACTGAATACGTGCGGCTTAATTTCCAGCATTGCAGCTAGCTGGGCGCCCAAATCAGGGATAAAACGCTCTGGCGTGGCCGGAACTTCCTTTCCAAGTTCGGCATAATACGGACGCAAAAGCTCGCCTGCTTCATGAACGCCTTCGGGGCTTGATTCTGTCTCTTCACCGTTAGACATCCAAAGGTTGATGGCAAACGGTTTACTCGTCGCTATACGAATCTGCCGTGCCACATCAATCATTTGCGCGGGCTCCAGTGACTGCATGCCAAAAGACCCTAAACCTCCGGCATTGGATACAGTACTGACCAGTTCAACGGACGAGGGGCCGCCACCAAAGGGACCTTGAATAATGGGAAATTTTATACCCAACAGTCTTGTTGCGGGCGTGTTGGACCACATCGGCATACGCTCCGTTTGCTATCGAAATTGAATAATATTTTTCTTTGGGATATCCGCTAGTTGGGGCACCCATAAATATTGAGATGTACCAACAGCCGGCTCATATCTGCAGCAAGCTTAGAGGCAAATCGAGACACGCCGACTTTTTGCTCATTCACTTTAGAGCCAATGAATAGCTATTTCTGGCCATTTGCGCACGAGATAGCGAGAGGCTTATTGACCGGCTGACGGTGACCCGTAGCGTGTGTAGACGAACCTGTCTAAAATTCTCGTAGCACAACCGCCCCTTCTACGGACGGTTGACTCAGAAGGCTCATATGAAACTTGCACTGGTTGTTTTTGATGGTGTCCAGGCGCTGGATGTAGCAGGTCCCCTCGATGTGTTCGCCGAAGCGAATTCATTCCTGCCAGAAGGTCAGCGGTATGACGTCTCAATGGTGGGGGTTCGACCAGGAAATGTACGCTGCTCGAACGGGATGGAGATTGCCGTTCCCTATCACTATCAAAACTATCCGGGCCATTGCGACCTGCTTCTCGTGGCGGGTGGTCCGAGAATGCCGGACGCACGGCCAGAAGAAGGTTTTCTGGATTGGTTGCGCAGTCAGGCGGCGGGATCTCGGCGATTTGGATCGGTGTGCAATGGAGCCTTTCTGTTAGCTCATGCTGGCTTGCTGGATGGGCGCGAAGTGACCGCACACTGGAATGATGTTCAGCGGCTTGAAGATCAATTCCCTCTTACCTTGATCCGGCCTGACAAAATCTTCGTACGCGATGGAGATCTGTTCACCTCTGCCGGTGTGTCGGCCGGCATCGATTTGTGCCTGTCTTTGGTCGCTGAAGACTGGGGTAACGAACTTGCAGTCACCGTCGCAAAACGCCTGGTTGTGTACATCCACAGAGAGGGCGGACAGTCACAATCGAGCCCATTCCTGGCCTTGCGCCCCGAAGAGAACTCCATCGTCACTACGGTGATGCGTTATGTGACAGATCATATCGGTGAAGCATTTTCGATGGATCAACTGGCGGATGCCGTGTCGGTGAGCCGTCGTACTTTTTCGCGAATTTTTTCCAGATACGCAGCTGTCACGCCTGCGGCTTTCGTTGAACAGGTGCGGGTTGACCATGCTCGAAAAATGCTTGAAGACACAGACGTCCCATTAAAAACCATTGCATTCAACTGCGGCTTTCATAACTCAACACATATGCGCATGATTTTTTCACGACGCTTGAATACCACGCCGAAAGAATACCGGAGTCACTTCAGAAACACCGAGAAAAGCGCAAAAGTAATACACAAGAAAGTATCGCAGGTGCCCCACCACACCACGAAAAAAATCGAGGCAGCATAGTGAATCTCCTGGCGGCGTCCGAAACAAAAAGATGGCACCGACGCGGGTTCACATCAAGTTTATAAAGCATCGATTTCAAGCCAGATTCAATCACTTTCTGGCCAAGTACGAGCAGCTCCGATACGGGTGGATGCTTGGCCGAAAATCGCCTTTCTTTGGCCTTGAACCGCACCATCTATAAGTATTTTAGAATGACATTTTAGTTAGCATCGCTCTAACAATCCGAGGGCAGAGAAACGAGGAGTTAGCGATGCAAAGCCAAAAAACTTCAGTCTTACATGGTGGGAACGCCTCCTATGTTGAAGAGTTATATGAGCAGTTTCTCGTTGACTCCTTAACCGTACCCGATCAATGGCGTACCTACTTTGAGTCATTTCGGCTGCCTCTCGGCATTGGTGAGCTGCAGACAGCTGACATTGCGCACGCGCCGATAGTCGAGCAGTTTGTGCAGCTTGCGCGACGTGCCGGGCGCAAGGCTTTGTCGGTCGCCGTTCCAGACATGGAAACTGCTCGTAGACAATTGGCAGCTCAATCATTAATCGCGACCTTTCGAATGGTCGGCGCACGTCGGGCCGATCTTGATCCTCTGCGATGGGCTCCATTACCTGGCATGCCGGAGCTGTCGCCTGAGTTTCACGGATTGGAAGGCTGCGACTTATCTAAAAAAATCGAGCTGCCAGGTAACCACTTCTGGAAAGGCGAAGGGTCTATTTCTGACCTGGTCTGCGCATTAGAGACAACCTACTGTGGAACTTTAGGCACCGAATTCATGTACCTGAGCGACCCATTGCAACGCGATTGGTGGCAGATCCGTCTCGAGTCCACACGATCGAAGCCGGCGCTCGGTCCCGAGAAAAAACTTCGCATTCTTGAGCGTCTTTCGGCGGCGGAAGGGTTCGAGAAATATCTGCATATCCGGTACACCGGTCAAAAACGATTTTCGTTGGAGGGCGGTGAATCCTTGATCGTCCTTCTGGATGAGCTCATCAATCATGGCGCAAAAAACGGTGTACGTAATGTCGTAATGGGCATGGCTCACCGTGGCCGTTTGAATGTTCTGGTGAACACGGTTGGTAAGCCACCGGCTTATCTATTCGATGAGTTCGATAACAAAGCTGCCAATGTTTTACCGGCGGGTGACGTGAAGTACCACAAGGGGTTCACGGGGAACATAGAAACGCAAAACGGTACGGTGAAAGTCGCCTTGGCCTTCAACCCTTCTCACCTGGAAATCGTCAACCCGGTTGTTCAAGGTATGGCTCGAGCTCAAAGCGAGCAGTACGAAGCTTCCCAGCGCGGCAGCGTGCTGCCAGTAGAGATACATGGTGATGTGGCCATTTCCGGACAAGGTGTCGTCATGGAAACATTGAGCCTGAGTTACACCAAAGGGTATGGCACCGGCGGCACCGTACACATCGTCGTGAACAATCAGATTGGCTTTACCACTTCTGATCCACAAGAAACCAGGTCCTCATTTTTCTGCACTGACATTGCAAAGATGATTGAGGCGCCGGTATTGCACGTGAACGGGGACGACCCTGAGGCTGTTGTCAATGCGGTACAGCTCGCACTCGATTTCCGCAAAGAGTTTGGCAAAAGCGTAGTGATCGACCTGGTCTGCTTCAGACGGCACGGCCATCAGGAGCAAGACACACCCAACATTACTCAGCCGCTGATGTACCGTTCGATCAGTACCCATCCGGGCATACGTCAAATCTATGCCAATAAGCTGGTCGCTTCGGGACTGCTAACTGACGAGCAGGTTTTGTCCATCGCGCAGGTTTACCGCGACGGTCTGGAAAACTCCCAGTCTGGCGCTATAGCTGAAATCTCCATGGCCGTAGAGACAGCTCGACAGTTCTCTCCAGGCCTGAAAACCAACTTTTACTCAGCACCGACACTGGAGCAAATCAAAGCACTGGCTACCCGTATTTCAGAGCTTCCTGCAGATTTGAAATTGCACCCTCTGGTATCCAGGGTCATCAATGGCCGGCACGAGATGGCAATGGGCTCGAAACCGTTGGATTGGGGCATGGGTGAACACCTTGCTTTCGCATCGGTGTTGTCTGCTGGTGTCGATGTGAGGCTCAGTGGGGAGGATTGCGAGCGAGGCACTTTCAGCCATCGGCACGCCGTTTTAAATCCGCAGAATCGTGAAGTGCGTGGACAAGGTAAATATCGGCCTTTGGATTATGTGGCCCAAGGGCAGCAGGGTAACTTCACGGTCATCAACTCGGTTTTGTCCGAAGCCGCGGTCCTGGCCTTTGAATACGGTTACACCATCGCTCGTCCTGACGCACTGGTACTGTGGGAAGCTCAATTCGGAGATTTTGCCAACGGCGCGCAGGTAGTTATCGACCAGTTCATTGCCGCTGGCGCTGCCAAATGGGGTCAGCACAGTGCATTGACAATGTTGTTGCCGCACGGGCAAGAAGGTCAGGGTCCGGAACACGCTTCAGCCCGACTGGAGCGATACCTGCAATTATGTGCGCAAGACAACATGCGGGTTTGTCAGCCGACGACGCCGGTTCAGTTCTTCCATTTGCTGCGGCGTCAGGCGTTGCATTCCGCACCCAGGCCATTGATTGTGATGACTCCGAAATCCTTGTTGAGGCATCCAGATGCTGTGAGCGAGCTAATGGAATTCTCTGAGGGATCTTTTCAGGAGGTGATGGGTGAGAGTTTTACCGCTGCTGCGGAAGATCAAAAGGTGACCCGTGTGATCGCCTGTTCCGGAAAGATCTACTATGAACTGTTGGCACACCGCCGTGCTGTGAATGCTGAACATATTGCTTTTGTCCGCCTGGAGCAGCTCTTTCCTTTTCCTTGCGAGGCGTTGGCTAATGAACTCGGTCGTTACAAAAATCTGAAATCGGTGGTCTGGTGCCAGGAGGAATCCCGTAATCAAGGTGCCTGGAAATTCGTCGATGATTATCTGCGTGAAATTACCCCTGAGTCGGCCTCGCTTCGTTACGCAGGACCACCACCAGGTGCATCCACGGCACCAGGCAATATGACGATGCACGTTGAGCAACAACGCCTGGTCATTCAAAGCGCGTTCTCTTAGGGGACGATTTGTGCTCCCTCTCGTCGCCATCCTGGTGTCGAGAGGGAGTCGCCAAGCTTGTCGCAAGAGGTGATCAACGCGTAAGTTGAATGGGCCGCCATTTAAAACCGGTAGGAGTTGATCAATGCGCATCGCCTTGCTGTCCGACATCCACTTGTCCGTCAACGCATTACCTTTTCCCGATGTGGATGCCGATATCGTAGTCCTCGCCGGAGACATCTCCCGACCGGCAGCGGCCATTGAGTGGGCCAAATCCTGCCCCGCTCCGGTCGTGTACGTGGCAGGCAATCACGAGTTTTATGGCAGTGACTTGATCTCTACCTACGAGCACTTGAACAGATTGTCGCAAGGCACACAGATCCACGTGCTGGAACGTTCGGAGTATGTCCACAACGGCGTGCGTTTTCTGGGTTGCACCCTGTGGTCTGACTATCGTCTTTTCGATTCCGCAGAGGATCGGGCACGGGGCATTGATCTGGCGACGAAGGTCATTCGGGACTTCACCCACATAAAAATCTCACCCGATTTTCAAGACCTGTTCACTCCGGCGATTTCCCAACTGGTTTTTTTACAGACAGTCGCCTGGCTGGAAGACTGCTTTACCAAAAACAGAACCATGCCCACGGTGGTGGTTTCCCATTTTGCACCGACACGGTTGAGCATCAGCCCGGCTTTTGCGAGTTCGCCGATTAACTCCAGTTATGTTTCAGACCTCGAAGAGCGGATCAAAGACTGGCAACCGGCACTTTGGCTACATGGCCATACCCATGGGAGCTTTGACTATCGGGTGGGCAATACCCGCGTCATTTGCAACGCCCGGGGCTATGCAAAAAATGGCATCAATGAAAACCCTGAATTTAATGGCTCATACGTGATTGACCTGGATATATGAGGCAACACACTGCAAATCCCCCTCCGTAAAACCACCAAGGCAATCACCGGCACCATCCCGTTCCGATGTAGAGGCACCATGGCAAGGTGATATCGTCGGTCTACCGGACCTGCCTGATATCCACGCATACACAGCTGCCTCACGAAGCATCGACGGATCGGGCTGCGCCATGAAGTCACGGAAAAACGTTGGGGAGTATTTAATTTCGGCAGCGAGTGCCGCATTTGACGCGTTGAGACAACAGCTTTACCGACAGTTACCTTTCCCGGCATCAAAGTGATCTAGCTGATCCACCATTGCGATGGATCATTCCAAAACGTTACTAACGCAACGGTTCTTTTTACTTTACCAGCCGCTTTTCCTTGGACGGTCTGTAACCGAAATACGAGCTATAGCACTTGCTGAAATGACTGGGCGAAACAAAGCCACAGGCAACCAGCACATCGACCTGGGACAGCTCTGTGTGCTGGAGAAGTCGTCGCGCCTCGGTGATACGCAGTTCCATGTAATACCGTTGTGGCGTTGTGCCAAGTTGCTCCTTGAACAAGCGCTCGAGTTGTCGACGCGAACGGCCGGCGTAGACCGCCAGCTGCTCCAACTCCAAAGGCTCTTCGAGGTTGGCATCCATCAGCTTGACCACCTCACGTAACGGCGCGCTCACACAGATATTTTCAGTTGGTTTGATGCGCCGATAACGAGACTCCTCGAACGCCAGAATGTCCTCTATACCCTCGACGAGGGCTTTATCATGCAGTCCTTTGATCCAGTCCAGGGCCATATGAAAGGCCCCGGAAGGACTGGAAGCCGTGAGCCGATCTCGATCAATGATATAGGGCTCACTGCTGACCTGCGTCGCCTTGCAGAACTCAGCGAGTGCGGGGCGATGTTCGGGGTGAATGGCACAACGGTAACCGTCAAGCAATCCTGCCCTCCCCAGGAACCATGCACCATTCCACAATCCGGCCAGACTGACACCCAGATCCGATGCAGTCCTGAGCAGGGTGATAAATCCATCATTAGCCTTCAGTTCTGTCCTGTAGCCGCCGCAAATGACCAGTAGATCAAGGTCGTTAATCACTGAACAATCGATACGCGCATCCGGCCGAATGACCAAGCCCAGATCACTGACGACCTCCCCATCGGTCAAGCCAAACGTTCGGGAAGAGAACAACCCGGGTCGTAGAAGATTCGCGGTGACAATCGTATCCAGCGCTTGGGTGAACGCGGGCAGCGAGAAATGCTCAAGCAGCAGAAATCCTGCCCGAACCATTTGAGTCGTCTCGTTGGGGTTTTCATTCAGATAGCGGAGATTTTTCCCCTTCATGCCTCCGCTGAATTGGCGTCGCTCGATCAATGTTCGACCTACTTTCTTATGTTAATGAACACGTTATTTGGTGCGTTGATAAAGCGCAATGCCAAGCGCCAGAAGTACAAAAAGCGCTTACCCCTGGCGTCATTACTCTGCTGATCAGGCAAGCTGAAAACCGTGACGAAGCGGGTCTTTATCATCGACAAATATGGTGTTGTGTCCCGTTATCTGCGCCCAGCCACCGATACTTGGCCTGATGCCATCAAACCTTCCGACTTTCACCGACGCTTCGACTTTCCCTTCGAAGATCGTCCCGATCAAGCTTTCGTTGCGGAACGTATCACCCACCTTCAATCGTCCTTTACCAAATAGTTGAGCCATCCGTGCCGAGGTACCTGTACCACCGGGAGAGCGATCAATGGCCTTGTCGCCGTAGAACACGGCACCGCGTCCATCTGCTGCCGTGCTGTGTTCGTCGTCGCACCAGATGACATGGTGAACGCCACTGATTCTGCTGTTCTCGGGATGCACGGGGTCACATACTTCTGCCAGAGCCGAGCGCAGTTTCTGGCTCAGGTTGACGATGTCTGCCGTGGTCAATCCTTGCAAGCCGGCCCAGTTTTCCTGCGGCTCGACCACCGCATAGAAATTGCCGCCGTAAGCAATGTCCACGACGAGCTCACCTACGCCTGGCACATCCACCACCACGTCGGCACTGTGCAGATAACTGGCCACGTTGAACAGGCGGATGGAGTCGACATATTCGCGGTTCATGGTGTACTCGACATCCACTCGCCCGGCCGGCGTCTCGATGGCCAGCTTGCCCGATTCGCGCGGTGTGATCAGGCCTTCCTCGATCACCACGGTAGACAGACCGATAGTCCCTGCCCCACACATCGGCAGACAGCCACTGACCTCGATAAACAACGCACCAAAGTCACAGTCATCACGCGAGGACGGATAGATGATGACGCCGGACATGATGTCGTGCCCCCTGGGCTCGAACATCAACGCGGTTCGCACCCAGTCATGATCGCGGACAAAAATTTCTCGTCGTTCGGCCATCGACACCGACGGCAACAAAGGGCCGCCACCTGCCACCACCCGAACCGGATTGCCGCACGCATGTGAGTCGATGCAAAAAAAGCTGCGTCTCATACTGGAAACCTATCAAACGAGGTTGCTGGGGGAGTGACGCTGCAATGCGCCGCGTGACAGACGATCCAGCAGCAGTGCCACCGCCACAATCGCCAGGCCGGCCCGGAGTCCCAGGCCCATTTCCATCCTTGAGAGACCTCGGGTTACTTCAGCCCCTAAACCGCCCGCCCCCACCAGACCTGCCAGCACCACCATCGCCAAGGACATGAGGATGCATTGGTTCAGGCCTACCAACAGCGTGGGAGCGGCAGTCGGCAGTTCAATCTTGAACAAAATGTCCCTTGGCGAAGCACCGGACGCCTGCCCCAGCTCCAGCAAATCTTTCGGCAACTGTTTGAACGCCAGGGTTGTCAGCCTGAGCATCGGCGGAATGCCGTAAACGATGGTCGCAATAATTGCCGGCACCCGCCCCAGGCTGAACAGAATCACGGCGGGGATCAGGTAAACCCATGGCGGCACCGTCTGCATGATGTTGAGGATCGGCAGGAACGCTTCATCAACCCGCTTCACCCGTGCGGCCAGCACACCGAGTGGAAAGGCGATGGCCACCGATATCAGAACCGCGACCGAGACCAGGGCAATGGTTTGCATGGAGGCGACCCAAAGACCGGAGAATAAGCAAAAAGCCAACATCAAAGCAGCAAATACGGCGACGCGTTTGTTGGTGAGAAAAAAAGCTCCAACGACGACGATCCCAATGAACAAATAAGGATGGGGCGCAAGCAGCGCGGCCTCAACGAAGCCAAGTACCGCCTCGATGACTTGGCTGATCCCTTTGAACAAACCGTGCAGATTGGCGTTCAGCCAGTCAACGGCAGGTGCAAGGAACTCACCCGGGGAAAATTGGATGTTCATGGTAGTCATTGGCTTTCTCCCATCCGCGAACGTGCAGCGTGCTGCGCCAACCGATCCAGAATCATGGTCAGAATGACGATGGCGATGGCCGCATTGATCGACTTGGCGATATCCAGTGTGCGAACAGCTGCATAAATCGACTCACCCAGGCCGCCGGAACCCACGATGCCGGCAATAACCACCATGCCGAATGCCATCATCAAGCTCTGATTCACCCCTGCCATGATGCTTGGCTTGGCGAATGGCAGGCGGATCTTGAAGAACATCTGCCAACCGGTGACGCCACTGGCATCCCCCAGCTCGATGAATTCCCGTGGAGTCATGCGAATCCCCAGAGAGGTCAGGCGTATGGCCGGTGGTACGGCAACGATAAAGGTGGCCAACAGTGCCGTGGCCGGGCCGTAGCCCAGCAGGGCGATTGCCGGCAACAGATAGATGTAGGGCGGCAGGGTCTGGATCAGATCCAGAACCGGATCTACGACGCGATCAACTGACGGCGCGAGACCGGCCAGCACGCCCAATGGGATCGCTACCACCAGCGCCAGCACGGTAGCCGTAAGCACCAGGGCAAGGGTACTGACCGTCTCCGGCCACAAGCCAATCACGTCGCAAAACAACAACGCCAGGCCTGCGAGAATTGCGAACCGAACGCCGACAACCCGCCACCCGATAAGGGCAATGGCTATCGCGACGATGTAATACGGGGGATAAGCAATGCACCAGAGAACACTTTTGTATATGCCCGTCAGCAATGCATTGACGCCGTCGAATAAAAATTCGCCGTGATCCGATAGCCATTCCAGACTCGAGTCGACGACCGAGTCGAACTGATTGGAAAAGTCCGGGATGCTCATGTCGATGCCTCCAGAAGACTGGCGGCGGTCGAAGCCGCGAACTCATTCGGAATGCCTTGAACGCCACGCAGCAGATCACGCAGCGTAATGATGCCTACCACTGTTCCGTTGTCGACAACAGAGAGTGCGTCACGCTCGGACTTCATGGTCAATTCGATCAGCTCGTTGATATCGGCGTCGAGCGAGGTTTTGGCAAGCCTGGAAATGTCGCAGCCAGGGTTCGCCACCTGGTAAGGCTCCACGGGCGTCATGACCGACTGGGCTTTAACCAGATGCAATCTGGAAATGCCCGCCACAAATTCCGCGACGTAGTCGTCAGCCGGATTGAGAACGATCTCCTCGGCCGTACCCACCTGGATGATCACGCCGTCCTTCATGATCGCGATGCGGTCACCGATTCGAATCGCCTCGTCCAGGTCGTGCGTGATAAACACGGCGGACTTGCCAAGCTCCTTGGTCAACTGGCGAAATTCATCCTGCAACTGCCGGCGAATCAACGGATCAAGCGCACTAAAAGGCTCATCCATCAAAATCACTTCAGGATCGGCGGTGATGGCACGTGCCAGACCCACACGTTGCTGCATACCTCCAGACAACGCGCTGGGATAATGTGAAGACCAATCGCTCAAACCCACCTTGGCCAAGGCCTGCTCGGCCACCTTGTAACGTTCAGCCTTGCCCACGCCCTGCACTTCCAGGCCAAACGCCGTGTTCTCCAACACTGTTCGATTTGGTAACAAAGCGACGCTCTGAAAGACCATGCCAATGTGACGCGCCCTAACCTCACGAAGCTGTGCAGCTGTAAGGGAAGACAGATCCTTGCCTTTAACCAGGACTGTCCCTGAGCTAGGTGTGATCAGCTTATTGAGTAGCCTGATAAGTGTGGATTTGCCACTGCCGGACAATCCCATGATGCAAAAGATCTCTCCTCGGCGAACCTGGAGACTGACGTCGGAGACGCCAACCACGCAGCCGTAGTTTTGCAGGATCTGAGTCTTGGTGAGCCCCTGCTGAACAACAGCATTCATTGCTGCAGGTGCGGCTTTCCCGAAGATTTTCCAGACTGACTGGCAATCTATCAGCACTTCGTTGGTGTCAATTTTGGGCGTTGTCATTTTCGTAACCCGTGAACCAGTTTTCTGGTTTTTCTAATTAATCAAAGGGCGGCAGTGGCTACAAAGCAAAAATTGATTAGTTCTTGATATTTTCCCAACGCTTCAGCAGCTCGGCGTGGCTATCCGTCCAGCCCTTGATAGCCTGCTCCATCGTCTTGCCATCCTTGACTTCAGCATTCATCGCGGTGATGTCTGCGATCGGCACGTATACGCTCGCCATGAGTTCGCGAGCACGTGGATTGCCTTCAGCAAAGCCTTTGTGGCCGATCCAGTAGTAGCCTTGCTGTGGGGGGAATATGGCTTTTGGATCTTTCAGGAATTTAAGATCGAACTTCTTGGTCATCCAGGAGGGTTCCCAGACGGTTACAACTACCGGCTCTTTACGGTCGACGGCTGATTTCAACGCTGCAGTCATCGCGGTGGTACTGCCCTCGACCAGCTTAAGCTTGAGGTCATACGCTTTAACTACGTTGTTAGCGTCGCTCATCAAGCCAGACCCTGGCTCGATACCGATAATTTTGCCGCCCAGTTTTTCCGAGTTAGCATTCAACTGATCAATGGAATCAATGTTGACATAGCTCGGCACTGCAAGACCTTGGTAAAGGCCAAAGGAAACAGGAGATAGTTTCTCGATCTTGTTCTTGTTTTTGTTCCAGTAATCGTTCGCCGCATAGTCCGTTTGGGACGCCAACACCTGAACATCACCCTTGGTTAACGCGGCGTACGCGATGCCCCACTCGGAAAAATCTACAACTTTCACTGTGTAGCCAGCGTCTTCAAGCACCTTCTTGGTGATACCGGTGATGGGAGTCAAATCCTCCCAAGTCATCGTACCCATGGTGATGTTCTTTTCTTCGGCGTGAACTGGCAAACTCATTACACCAGCCACAGCGACAGCGCAGATTGCCTTCCAAATCTTTTTCATGGCGTACTCCGAACTACGGTTAAAACCAGAGATTAGGCCTTTATGAAATAAAAGCCGGTTGTGTGAAACACTTCAGCCCTCTCGCCCTGCTCTCAGCGCCTGCCAACGAATAACCGAGTTGACACCCAGCTTCGTTAATATCCTGGGTGGAAGCCTGCTTGGCCCAGGCGCTTGACTGAAACTTTCTAAAAACTTTGAATTGGTGCCGGAGGCCAACTCAGCGGCCATCACGCCCGCCAGGGTACTCTTGACAGTTCCCAGCCCATTTTCGCAGCAAGCCGAATAGAGGTTTTCTTCTATCTCGCCAAAGGCTGGAGCGCTGTTACGGCTCAAGCAGAGGCGTCCAGCCCAGCTAAATTCCAACGGAGTCGACTTCAGCTCGGGAAAGCGCGCGTCCAGCGAATGCCGTTGCTCTTCGGCAATCCCGGCAACACGCTTTAGTGTCACTTGAATACTTGGGTCATACGTGAACTTTGTACGGATAACGATGCGCGAAAGCCCATTTGAAGTAATCTTGCGAACGGTCGCTCCCATCGGATCCGCGGGTAACAAGGCCCATCGATCCTTACCTGTCACCGGCCTTCCAAACTCATGATGACTATAAGCAGCCGTCATCGAAGCGTAGGTAAACACGTGCAGCAGTCGACCTTGAAAATGGCCGAAGTCTTCGATATGGCCATTGACTCCAAGAATCACCTTAGGTGCATTAACCACACCATGATGAGACCTCGCCTTCCAGCTATTTCCCGATCTGGAAAGTTCAATAATCGGAGAGCGTTCATAAAGGCTGACGTTCTTATCAAGCCCAAATGCAAAATCCCTAATATATTGAGCGGGCTGAATCATCACCGCACCGGGCGTATAAAGCCCACCATGGTAATAACGGGAGCCGGTGATCTCTTGCATCTGCGCAGCGTCCAGCAACTCGTATTGCTCGCCAATGCCCTTTAGCGATTTCGCATAGTTGTCATTGAGCTTCATCCCCCGCTCTGTTGCAGCCGCGTTGATCTTTCCGGACGGATCAAAGGTCTCGACAGACATGCCGTACTCGCGTGCGGCTTGCGCTGCAAAAGCGATAGCAAAGCGGTTCTGGGCGATTTCCAACGACGTTGCAGACTCAGCGGCAACCGAATACTCCCCAGATGAAAGACTGTGGGGCACGTCGATCATGAAGCCAGAGTTTCTTCCTGCTGGCCCCTTCGCGACTTCATGGGCATCAACGACCGCGATGCTATCGCCGGGATGCAGTTGGGCTAGCCTGCGCGCAGCGGACAGACCTGCAAACCCTGCTCCGATAATCAGCCAATCTGCCGACACGCTCCCATCAAGCATGCGCACAGGAGCAGTGCGCGTGGAAATCGCCTCCCAACCTGAAACCCCGGTGTCTACCGGTAGGCGCTTGATGGTCTGGGTGCTCATTTTTCAGTCTCTTCATCCGACCGACCAGAAACATCGATCCAGATGGTTTTGATTTCGGTGTACTGATCGTGAGCAAAAATCGATTTGTCTCGACCGCCGAACCCTGACTCCTTGTAGCCGCCGAAAGGCGTGGAAGCATCGCCCTCACCAAAGCAGTTCACGGTGACGATGCCGGCGCGAATTTCCCGCGACAACTTGATCGCCCGTCGCAGACTGCCGGTATAAACAGAGGCGGCAAGGCCGTATACCGTGTCATTGGCCAAGGCAATGGCTTCGGAGATCGAGCTGAATGTGGTGACCGAAAGAACCGGGCCGAAAACCTCTTCCTGGAACAGCCGGTTGTCCCGACCTACGCCGTCAATCACGGTCGGCTCTACGAAGGCACCGTCTTTGGTCGCGCCGCCGTACACAACTTCGAGCTTTCCAGCGGTGGCATGCTCAAGGTACGACTTCACTTTCGCGAAATGCTCAGGGCTGACCAGCGCCCCAACACGGTTTTGCGGATCGAGTGGATCGCCCATTTTCCATTCGCGGATGTAGGCGCCCATGCGCTGTAGCAGCTCATCTTTCACGGATGTGTGGACTATCAGGCGCGAGGTTGCAGAGCAATTCTCGCCCATGTTCCAGAACGCACCGTTTACGACATGCTCGGCAACGCGATCCAGATCTTCCGCATCGTCCATCACCACGGCAGGATTTTTCCCGCCGCATTCGAGGACAATACGTTTCAGATTCGAATCGGCTGCGTAATGCAGAAACCGGCGACCGGTCGCGGTGGAGCCAGTGAAGCTCACCATGTCGACATCGTGATGCAAGCCAATCGGCTCCCCGACATCCTTGCCTGTACCCGTAATGATGTTGAGCACACCTGCGGGAACACCGGCTTCAAACGCGAGCTGCGCAACGCGCAACGTCGTCAGCGAGGTTTGTTCGGCGGGTTTGACGATCACCGAGCATCCCGCTGCGAGCGCCGGGCCGATTTTCCAGGCCAGCATTAGTAGAGGAAAGTTCCAGGGCAGCACGCAGCCCACTACACCTATTGGCTCGCGAACAACCATGGTCAGTGCGTCACTGCCCACAGGGGCGGTGTTGTCATAAATCTTGTCGATCAACTCCGCGTGCCAGCGCAGCGTGTGAATGGTGTCCGGCACATCGACCAACTGACATTCACTGACGGGCTTGCCGCTATCGAGGCTTTCCAGGACTGCCAATTCGTGTTGATTGCTTTCAAGCAGATTCGCGAACTTCAGGAGAACGGCTTTTCGCTCCCTGGGAGAAATCGATCTCCAGCGTCCATCCTCAAAGGCTTCTTTAGCGTTACTAACTGCATAATCGACATCTTCAGACGCGCATGCGGCAACATCTGCCAGAAACTCACCCGTCGCCGGATTGGTCGTGGCGAACGTTTTGCCAGAGATCGCGGGCTTGAACGCGCCATTGATGAACGCGTTAGAAGGAAACGAAATACCTTTAGCGATGGCGGCGTATTCGGCCTTGCTCAGAAGATCACCCATGGCTGGCTCCCGAAGTGATGTTGGCAACGTCGCGCTTCACATCGCTGATGATCGCTACAAGGCTTTTCTTCTCTTCTGAATCAAGCGGCTGAAGCGGCAACCGCACGTCCCCTACTTTCAGTCCAGTCAGCTCGCAACCAAACTTGATCGACTGCACGAACTTGCCGCCGTCCAAAGCATTCATCAGAGGCATCATCGCCGACATGATCTGACGGCCTTTGTCGAAGTCCTTTTCAATGACGCAGGCTTCGTAAAGCGCCACGTGCTCTTTCGGCAAAAAGTTGGAGCCTGCACACACCCAACTTCTGGCACCCCATGCAAAAAACTCAAGTGCTTGATCGTCCCAGCCGCATGACAGTGCGATGTTGGGAAACTTACGCGCGAGGAGATGCACCTGCCCCATGTCGCCGGAACTTTCCTTGATGGCAATTACGTTTTTCGATTTGCTCACACGGGTGAAGTAATCCTCGTCCATCGAAACGCACATGCGACCCGGGTAGTTGTAAAGCATGATCGGCAGATCGGCAGCACGATCAATGGTCAATGCATGTATCGCGTTTTCCTCGGAGGTAGGGAGCGCATACGGTGGACTGGTGACGAGAATGGCGTCCGCTTTGATCGCTTTGGCATCCTTCGCATACTGCACCGCATCTTCAGTGCGAATGGCCCCGGTGCTAATGATCAGTTGCACCCGAGTGCCGATCACATCTTTTGCATAAGCGGCAAGCTCAGTACGTTCTTCTGCCGTCTGCGCATAATACTCGCCGGTCGACCCGCCGATAATAATGCCGTGTACCTTCGCCTCAATCAGCGACTCCAATACTTCGGAGTACACGCTCCAGTCGATCTCCCCATCGGGCTTATAAGGAGTCACCGCTGGTGTATAGATGCCTTCAAATTTCAAGATGATTTCTCCGAATATGAGTTACGTGGAAGGTCAACGAGCGCGTCCGCCTTGATGCCTTGGGGCGCGATAAAAATCTCCATGTTTTCTCGGGACAGTTCCCAATGTTCAAACACGAGATCAACTACTGCTTGTTCATCGCGACGTTCAATAGCCTCGATAAAAAAATCATGGTGCCCCGCAGAAAGTTCAAGACGCTCCTCCATATCCTCATTTTGAGGTCGGAAAAATGTATTACCGATTCGGGAGTGATCAATGAGCAATCTTTCCAAACTGGGTTGGAGATATTGGTTGCCGGCCATTTCGCCCATGATCGCGTGAAAACGATTGTTCTCGACGACCATTGCCAGCGCATCCCTTGAGGTGGTGGCAATGCGGAACCGGTGCTGCGTTTCTTTCAAATCGATCAGTTGGCGTGGCTTGAAGTTTTGAACCGCCAGACGGCCAATGGCTGCGTATATCATCGGTGCAACCAGGAAGAAATTTCGCAGTGTCGAGTGATTCATTGGAATAACCCGAGCGCCCCGGTTTTCTCGAATATCGACATAACCTTCACCGGCCAAGCGTCGGAAAACTTCTCGGACGGGCGTTCGGGATAAGCCATAACGCTCGCTGAGAATGACTTCATCCAGCGCTTCGTCAGGATCCAGTTCCATCGTCAAAATTTGACGTTTCAGGTCTTCGTAGAGACAAGTTTTGCCGTTTTTCACAAACGACCTCCAGAGGTAGTTTCGCTGTCAGGTGCGGCTGACTGATGAGTCGAGACTCGCATGGGTTTTGGGGATGGTCAATAGATTGTATTTGTTGTGTATACATAAAAAACACATGAAAAACACATGATTTTTTTGAAGAATTTTCTTTAAATTCATCAAGTTACTTAATTATTAAAAAAACGACGTGGTCGGTCACAGGAAAGAATATGGTCGTTTTTGGAATGTTTTTTCCTAGATCATTCCATAATAAAGCTTATTACCAAGCGCACTTTTGTATAGGGGCGGTTGGCCCGGTACGACGTTCCAGGAAGCGTTTGCGACATGCCTTTGAGGCAGTGGAGAGGCTTTAGTGAATGCGGACTGAAGACCCCTTGTCAGAAGGCGATTCAAAGGAGGCGGTTCCAGCGTTTCTCGGTGCTGAGCGAACAGGCAATGGCGTGTCGCTCCAGAACAACCGCAGCGGCATACATGAGCGTATCGTCAAAGCAACCAAGCATCACTACGCAATGACGGCATCACGTCGATAAGGTTTCGATGGATGGCCTGCGTCCTTGATCGGTTATGCCCTGGTGGGAGCTGGATGCTCAAACATCGTCCCTGTGCTTTTTACCGCCGCAGGCCGGCAGCAATGTATGCCACAGGGAGCGGCTATCCTGCAGATCGACACTGCCAACTGCACCCTTGGCGCAGCTCCCGTGAGCTGGTCACGTAGAGTTCGCCTGTACCCCGCATGACCGCCATGTCGGCTCGGTGCTTGAACGCAAGCGGTTGCTGCGCCAGTTCTCCTTTCAGGATCAACCACGATGGATAGTGAAGAAACCAGCAAAAAGGTTAAGGGTTACCGCCGGCTGATCCCTTCCATGACGGCGTTGATGGAGTTCGAGGCAGTAGCGCGGTTGAGCAGTTTCACACTGGCGGCTCAGGAACTGGGAGTGACCCAAGCCGCAGTAAGCAAACAGGTCAAATACCTGGAAGAAACCTTGGGTACCAGGTTATTCCATCGTCTACACCGTGCCATCAAATTAACCAGCGAGGGGTACGTGCTGTATTCGGTGGTCTCCGAATCCATGCAACGCATGGCGAGCGTCTTCGACAAGATTTCCGAGGGCATTCCCGAACAGGAATTGGTGCTTGCCTGTACTGCGGCGTTTTCACAACTACGAATCTTGCCCAGGCTGGCCTCATTGCGCCTGTCACAGCCCAAGCTGCAACTGCGCTTGATTACACACATACTCAATCCTGACGTAAGCCGACAGGATGTAGATATCGCCATTCGCTTCGGGAATGGAAAATGGGAGGACGGCACTTCGATTTTCCTGTTTGACGAAGAAGTTTTCCCAGTGTGTTCGCCGACCTGGTTGACCACTCATCCCGCACCCATGTCAGTCGACGACTTCCTGCATATGGATCTCATCGATTCGGAAACAACGCTCGAAGGTTGGATGACTTGGAATAGCTGGTTCAAGGAGCTGGGGCAGAGTCGCCCAAAGATGAATTACAGCCTGCGCTGCAGCAGCTACAACGACACTGTGCAGGCAGCGCTACAGGGGTATGGCATAGCCTTGGGCTGGAACAGGTTGCTTGGCCCTATGCTCCTCAGTGGTGAATTAGTTCGTATCTCCCCCTATGTGGTCAAACCCAAAGATGCTTATTACTTGATTGTCCCGAATGGTCGAGAAATAACGCCATTAGTTAATGTCCTGGTCGATTGGTTGCGAGATGAATCAGTATTAGCGCACTGAAGTAAATGGTAAAAAACCGGCTGAAATTTCGCATAACTTTTAGATATGCCAAGGTGAGAATAAAGCGCATTGACGCAACCCTGAAGCATTTCGATACTTGCCTCACCGTCACCTGCTGATGATTTAGATCGACCCCATGAGGCTATAATGACAACTACCGTCGTGAAATCCCAACAAGAGCTTGTTACCGCGCGCACACCAGGCCATGGCATGCATGGGGCGTTGTTTGGCCGCCAGGATATTTTCGAAACCGACGTCGATATCTTTTTCACCAAACATTGGATTTTGGTAGGCGTCACGGCTGATATTCCCGAGCCTGGGGATATTTCGACCATAGACATCGGCAAATCCTCGATCATCGTCGTACGCGACGACGACGAGCAGGTGCAAGCATTTCGCAACGTATGCCGTCATCGCGGAGCGCGTCTGAAGCCGGCCGGCAAGTCGACTGTCGGTATGCTGGTTTGCCCTTACCATCAGTGGACTTATGATCTTGATGGCAGCCTGAAGCACGCCGCTCACATGGGCAAGGATTTCGATCCAAAGTGTAAAAGTCTGATTCCTGTTCATACAAAAGTTGCCGGCACGCATGTGTTCGTTTGCCTTGGCGATCAGCCTCCCGAAGATATCGCACATCTGGAAGAAACAATGGCTCCTCGGCTAGCCCCCTACAACATCATCTATTCGAAGATTGCCTATGAGGCGCAAATCATTGAAGACGGTAATTGGAAATTGGTCATCGAGAATAATCGCGAGTGTTATCACTGTTCAGCGACGCATCCGGAATTAACAGCATCTTTCCTGCCGGAAGATTTCGGTTTCTGCGCCGATGGTCTTAGCGAAGAATCGCTTCAGGCGCTGGATGAATATGAAGAACGCAATGCTGCTGCAAAACGGAACTGGGAAAACGACGGGTTTATCTGCGACGCGGTAGAACACCTGGACGTAGACGCAGTGACCCAATTTCGCACGCAACGGCTGGTCATCGCCGGCAATGGCGAGTCTCAAACGCTCGACACCCGGGTGGCTTGTACGCGCCTGTTCGGTGACCTGACCCGCCGCGACCTCGGCGACGTTCACCTGTGGACTCATAACTCCTGGACGCATGTGATGAGCGATCACGCGGTGATTTCCTACATCATCCCTCTCGCACCTGACAAGACCTTGGTGCGTACCAAGTGGCTCGTGAATGCAGACGCCATTGAGGGCGTGGATTACAACATCGATAAGCTGACCGAAGTGTGGAAAGCGACCAATCAGCAGGACGCTAACCTTGTCGCAATCACTCATAGCGGTACGCAAGATCCTGGCTACTCGCCTGGGCCATTCTCGGCGTTCACCGAATCCTACGTTGATCAGTTCTCTCGCTGGTACGCCGCGCGGCTTGCCGCACACGGTGTGTGAGGAATGACCATGACCACCTATGAAAAAACGCCGGTTACCGCAGGCGCCGGATCCGCGCAGAGGGTATTCACAAATCCTGACACCTGGAGCGCCTGCGGCGCACAGTGGAACAGCGGCGAACAAAAGGCGCTGCAATGCTGCGCTGTGCGCGACGAAACCCACGATGTAAAGACCTTTATCTTTCGTAGTGCGGATTTCAGCGCAATAAGTTTTGAGCCAGGGCAGTTCATTACTGTATCGCCGATCATCGCGGGGCAAAGCGTGTCACGCTGCTATACGGTGTCATCATCTCCCACTCGCCCCTTTGCGCTTTCGATCACAGTCAAACGCGTTCCCGGCGGGACAGTGTCGAATTGGCTGCACGATAACTTGCGCGAAGGCGATATGTTGCTTGCTTCCGGCCCCGCTGGCAGCTTCACGCCGGTCGGCCGTCCAGCTGCCAAGCTGCTTTACCTGTCGGCGGGTTCCGGAGTGACACCTCTGATGTCCATGACACGGGCGAGTTTCGACATGGCGGCCAGATTAGATATCGTCTTCGTGCACAGTGCGCGAACGCCAATCGACATTATTTTCCATGACGAACTGAGTCGGATGCAGGCCAGCATGCCTGGCCTGCGCGTCCTGAATATCTGCGAAGGGCGCGGCGTCGACACGGATTGGGCCGGGCCGATCGGCCGCCTGGATTTGGCCCTGCTCAGCGAGCTGGTACCAGATTTCAAGGAGCGCGAAGTGTTCACCTGTGGGCCGCAAGGCTACATGGATGCGGTCAAAACCCTACTCAAACAGGGAAGCTTTGATTTCCAGCACTATCACCAGGAAAGCTTCGATATCTCGGTGCTGGACGAAGAACCTCTCATAGAACAGTCGTCCGTCCTCGATCGGCGGGAGCGCTTTTTTACGGTCACGCTGTCCCGCTCGGGTAAAACCTTCAGCATGCCAGGCAACCAGACGGTACTGGCGGCTGCAAAAAAAGCCGGTGCTATCGTCCCCTCCTCCTGCAGCCAAGGGGTCTGCGGCACATGTAAAACAGCCGTGCTGCAAGGCACGGTGGAAATGAACCACAACGGGGGTATCCGCCAGCGTGAAATCGACAAGGGGCTGCGCTTGCTCTGCTGCAGTAAACCTACGTCAGACCTTGTCATCGATTTGTAAGCCCCCACCGCACAAATCAACCCTCAAGGCATCAGCAATCCATAGGTCGTCGACTATTGAAAGTCACTCGACGACCGTGGCCTTGATCCCTTCTCAATGTCAGGCGCTGATACGCCTACATTTACAGAAGCCAGTATTCACGGCACGCCAGCATCTCAGTTTACCGTTTGATGACTGACAATGGCATGGGGCGCCTGGAGGCGCCCTTTGTTTTTTTCAGGATTGAGCTGATGGACCGTCACCGTCAGTTCGGTCAGACGATTGCCGGGCCTTGCTACAAAGTAGCTTGGCGTGGACTGCAGTCCACCGCCTATTGCGTCGCGTGTCGAGGGTTGCCAGGTCATTGCTGAGCCGCGTAGGCGACTCCCCGGTGACTTCCCACAGCAGCGCTGTTATAGCTTCCCCGTTAACCGTGCCGTGCTCTTGTAGAAGATCCGCCACAGCGGTGACAGCGGGCCAGTAACGACGCACCAGACAGCTGGACCGGGCGATTGCTTGGGATTCGGCGTCGAGTAGCTTTCGTGCGGGCAGCAAACTGATCAATTCGTAACCCCGGCACCGGTCACCCCGGCCACTGCCGCTGATGAATTTGTCAGATCTGGTGTGCCTGTAGACTGCTTCGGCTACTGGGCCGGCGAAGCATTGGAGAAGGTCGCGTTCAATAGACTCAACCATAGAGGGCAAGTATTCAGCAATCCCGGGGGGGTCGAAGGATGGGTGCGGGACACAGTAATCAGCCTCTACCAACCCCTCTACGTTTTGCGGGTTGCCGCGCAGATCAATCATTGGGCCGGCGAAGGCTTCTGTCCTGGTGCGCACAGTGACGCGCTCTATGTGCTGATCATTCCACCAAAAGGCCAGGACGTGGCCAGCTTCGTGGATGGCCGTGCGGCGCGGGCGCTGATTCATGGGCGGGTCCTCTGCCGTGCATGGGTTCGTCGCGTAAAAGGTCTTACGAGAGCTACTCATACCCGCTGCTCCATCTCCAGAGGCCCAATAAAAGATTATGCCTATCAAGACCGAATACGCCACCTATTAGCTGACTGCTTTATAGGGGTCTACCCTTAACGCAGCGCTGGTGAAAACTGGCCGGTTGAGACCTGATAAGAGATACGAATAAGTCAGAAGCGTACTAGGCTTGCCGTGGGCCACCATGCTGGTAACTCGATTGCTGCTATCCGGATTTCCCGTGTGACCACGACGATCAATTGATCGAACAGCTGGCCCTGCAGCCGATGTCATTGATTTCGCTCGTCGCTATTGCGCGCCCACACCGGGCCGGGATAGCCGGATGAACACGACCAAAGGTAGCTCACACATGGCAACTGAATCGAAATGCCCGTTCAATCACGCCGCCGCGGGCGGTGGCCCGTCGAACCGTGACTGGTGGCCGAACCAACTCAATCTGAAGATCCTGCACCAGCACTCGTCCCTGTCCGACCCCATGGACGCGGGCTTCAACTACGCCGAAGCGTTCAAAAAACTGGACTTTGAGGCGCTCAAGAAAGACCTGCATGCGCTGATGACCGATTCGCAAGACTGGTGGCCTGCGGACTTCGGTCACTATGGGCCGCTCTTTATTCGCATGGCCTGGCACGCCGCGGGCACGTACCGCACCGGTGACGGGCGTGGTGGTGCCGGCTCCGGTCAGCAACGCTTCGCGCCGCTCAACAGTTGGCCGGATAACGTCAGCCTCGACAAGGCGCGTCGACTGCTCTGGCCGATCAAGCAAAAGTATGGTCGTAACATCTCCTGGGCCGATCTGATCGTCCTCACCGGCAACGTCGCGCTGGAGTCCATGGGCTTCAAGACCTTTGGTTTTTCCGGAGGCCGTCCGGACGTCTGGGGACCAGATGAGGACGTCTACTGGGGCTCCGAAAGCACCTGGCTGGGGGGCGATGTGCGCTACGGCAAAGAGGAGAGCCGTACCGTCCAGGAGCGCAACCTGGAGAAACCGCTCGCCGCGGTGCAAATGGGCCTGATCTACGTAAACCCGGAAGGCCCGGAGGGCAACCCGGACCCGGTCGCTGCTGCGGTGGATATCCGCGAAACGTTCGCTCGCATGGCGATGAATGACGAAGAAACCGTGGCGCTGATCGCAGGCGGCCACGCCTTCGGCAAGACCCACGGCGCCGGCCCTGTATCCAATGTGGGGCCCGTGCCCGAAGCCGCTGGCCTCGAAGAGCAGGGCCTGGGCTGGAAGAGCAGCTTCGGCGCGGGCAAAGGTGGCGACACGATCTCCAGCGGCCTGGAAGTGACCTGGACCACGACACCCACGAAGTGGAGCAACAATTACCTGGAGAACCTGTTCGGCTTCGAGTGGGAACCGACCAAGAGCCCGGCGGGTGCGAACCAGTGGACGGCGAAAAACGGCGCCGGCGCGGGCATCATTCCGGATGCTCACGCCCCGTCCAAGCGTCGTAATCCAACCATGCTGACCACGGACCTGTCCCTGCGATTCGACCCGATCTATGAAAAGATTTCGCGGCGCTTCCTTGCGAATCCCGATCAGTTGGCCGACGCGTTCGCCCGCGCCTGGTTCAAGCTGATCCACCGCGACATGGGACCGCTCTCGCGCTACCTCGGCCCGGAAATGCCCAACGAAAAACTCCTGTGGCAAGACCCCATCCCGGCGCTCGACCATGCCCTGGTCAACGACAGCGACATCGCCTCACTCAAGAGCAAGCTCCAGTCCTGTGGCCTGACAGTCTCGCAGCTTGTATCAACTGCCTGGGCGGCGGCTTCCACCTTCCGTGGCTCCGACAAGCGCGGTGGCGCCAACGGTGGGCGCCTGCGCCTGGCCCCGCAGAAGGACTGGCCGGCCAACCAGCCTGAGCAACTGGCGAACGTGCTGGCGACCCTCGAGAAAATCCAGAGCGAGTTCAACAGCGCGCAGACTGGCGGCAAGAAGATCTCGCTGGCGGACCTGATCGTGCTGGCCGGTAGCGCTGGCGTCGAACAGGCGGCGAAAAATGCCGGTCACACCATAACGGTGCCTTTCATGCCAGGACGCATGGACGCGAATCAGGAACAGACGGATGTCGAGTCTTTCGGGTTTCTCGAACCCATCGCCGATGGCTTCCGTAACTACCTCAAGACCCGTTACCGGGTACCGGCCGAGGCATTACTGATCGACAAGGCGCAACTACTGACACTCACCGCGCCAGAAATGACGGTGCTCATTGGCGGCCTGCGCGTGCTCAATACCAACGTCGGACAAACCCGGCACGGGGTCTTCACCAAGCGACCTGAAGCGTTGACCAACGACTTCTTCACCAACCTGCTCGACATGGGCGTGGAATGGAAGCCGGTCTCGGACGCCAATGAAGAGTTTGAAGGGCGCGATCGCAAAACCGGCGACCTCAAATGGACAGGCACTCGTGTCGATCTCGTCTTTGGCTCGAATGCGCAATTGAGGGCGTTGGCTGAGGTCTACGCATGCAGCGACGCCCAGGAGAAGTTCGTGAAAGACTTCGTAGCTGCCTGGACCAAGGTGATGAACCTTGACCGCTTCGACCTCAGGTGATGCGAACGTTGGACCTGGTCTTGAACTGGGTCACCTCGACCTGATCGCTCAGGTTGGGGGACTCCAGGGAGGTTGCCGAGAGTAGATGCGGCATATTCCATTCGGTGCTCCTGAAAACCCGCAACGCCTCCCTGTGTGGAGGCGTTGGACTTTTTGCTCGCCGCATCGCGCAGTGACGCCCAGCCGCAGGTTGTAAATGCAGGGAACAGGCTTCGTCGGCGAGACTCGCCGGTACAGCGTCAGGTTCGGCAAAGCCGTGGGGAAGTCACCGAAGCTTTCAGGAATCAAAGACAAGCCTTTGTTCATTCCCGACTCACAAAAAAGCCCCACCCGGCTCAACACCGAATGGGGCTCGATGACGCTGAACTCGCCTTAGGCGACGTTCATGGTCTTGATCGTTCCCACGCTCTGCGTGGGAATGCCGCCCCGGACGCTCTGCGTCCGCTGTAGAGA
>NZ_JBWKVA010000032.1:0-71866 GCF_059421425.1 Pseudomonas sp. GW821-FHT02H09 | reverse complement strand
TGCGTCCGCTGTAGAGGTGACGCAGAGCGTCACCGGATGCATTCCCACGCGGGAGCGTGGGAACGATCAAGTAGCAATCGGCAGAGACAAAAAAGCCGCGATCATCGCGGCTTTTTTGTGGGTCACTGCTTCGCTGGCTCAGGGGCTTTACCCGCCTCACCTGCTTTCGGTGGACTGTCCTCAAACAGGTTCAGTCTCTCCCGAAGCTCATGGGCCGGCAGCGGCTGCTTGTCCGCCGGCAGAGCGTTCGGGTCGGCGGCCGCGCCTGGCACTTCACCTGGTGCGCCCTGCCCTGGTGTCGGCGCTGGCGCAGGCTCGGCACCTTGCTCGCCCTCGATGGCGCGCTGGGCTTTCTTGGTCAGCACGACGATATCGATCCGCCGGTTGACCGGATTGAACGGATGTTCACGGTCAAACAATGCCGACGAGGCGAAGCCCACCACCCTGGCCACTTGCGTATCTGGATAACCACCGGCAACCAGCGCCCGGCGCGCAGCGTTGGCACGGTTGGCCGACAGTTCCCAGTTACCAAAGTCGCCGGTGCCGGTGTAGGGTTTGGCATCGGTGTGACCGCTGACGCTGATCTTGTTCGGCACCGCTTTGATGGTGTCCGCCATGGCCAACAGGATGTCTTCGAAATACGGCTTCAGACGCGCACTGCCGGAGTCGAACATCGGCCGGTTCTCGGCGTCCATGATCTGGATGCGCAAACCGTCCGGGGTGATTTCGAAGAGAATCTGATCCTTGAATTTCTGCAGCTGCGGGCTCTCTTCAACCTTTTTCTGCAATTCTTGCAGCAGCAGCTCGAGACGTTCCTGCTCGACCTTTTCGGCCATATTTTCGACTTGATCGGTGTCGATGATGACCTTGTCCGGCTGCGGCTGCGACTTGACCTCTGGGTTGATGGTCTTTTCCGGCGCCAGCTGCGGCGAACCACCCAGGTCAATAATGAACGGCGTACCGCTCTCGGAAAAACCGATCGGGTCCTTGAAGTAACCGGCGATGGCGATCTTCTGTTCCGGGGTCGCCGTGGACAACAGCCACAACACCAGGAAGAACGCCATCATCGCCGTCGCGAAGTCTGCGAAGGCGATTTTCCAGGCGCCTCCGTGATGTCCGCCGGCGTAGCGCTTGACGCGCTTGATGATAATCGGTTGATTATTTTCCATGACTTAGCGACCGCGAACCGCTTGTTCCAGCTCTGCAAAGCTAGGACGGTGCGCCGGGTACAGAACCTTGCGCCCGAACTCCACTGCCAGCGACGGCGGCATGCCGGAGGCCGAAGCCACCAGTGAAGCCTTGATGGCCTCGTAGACGTTCAGTTCTTCCTTGGCGTCGTGGGCCAGCGAATGAGCCAGCGGGCCGAAGAAGCCGTAGGCCGCGAGAATACCGAAGAAGGTACCGACCAGCGCCGCACCGACGTGCATGCCGATAGCTTTCTGGTCACCTTCGCCGAGAGAGGCCATGGTCACCACGATACCCAATACCGCCGCGACGATACCGAAACCGGGCATGGCATCGGCGATACCGTTGACCGCGTGAGAAGGATGCTCCAGATCTTCTTTCAGACTGAACAATTCCATGTCGAACAAGCCTTCAAGCTCATGGGGGGCCATGTTGCCGGAGGACATGATGCGCAAGTAATCACAGATGTACGCGGTCATGCGTTGATCTTTGAGCACGGCCGGGTACTTGGCGAAGATCGGGCTGGCTGCTGCATCTTCGATGTCGCTTTCAATCGCCATCATGCCTTCGCGACGGCTCTTGTTGAGGATCTCGTAGATCAGGCCCAGCACCTCCAGATAGAAGGTGTGAGTGAAACGCGAACTGAACATCCTCAGGGCTTTCTTGAGGACGTGCAGCGTCATGTAACCGGGGTTGGCCTGGAGGAACGCACCGAAGGCTGCACCACCAATGATCACGACCTCGAAAGGCTGAATCAGGGCGGCAATTTTGCCGTGGGAGAGCACGTATCCGCCGAGCACGCTCGCGAATACGACAATGATGCCGATGATTTTAGCCATAGTAGGAGAGTACTTATTGAGTCGGGTTCAAGGTCATATTCGGAAGTTAATAAAACTCTTCTTCTACTTATCGGCAAAACTGCGCCAGACTATAGCCCGATAAGGCGAAAAGCCAGTTTGCCCCCTTCTGGGCGTGTTAATTGTGAATGATGATCGCGCCCAGCCATGATTAATGAAACGACAGTCCCAACTGCAAAACCCAAGACCCTCGAAGGCTGGATAAAGCTCCTCGACGCCGTGTCTTTGCCGGTGCCGCAAACCAGTCATGACCGGGTGTGCAAAGCCATCGCCGATAACCGCAGTTCGATGCGCGATATCGCCGAGCTCATGCAAGAAAGTCCCGCACTGGCCCTCAGCGTAATTCGCGAAGCCAACCGCCACACCCACGGAAACATGACCGAACCGGCCGAAAACCTTGAGATCGCGATCAATCGTCTCGGTTTGAAGCGCACCGAACAATTGCTCGCGCGCCTGCCAGCCTTGCCCCAGGAAGCAATCCCGATCGCCTTGCGGCAATTGCAACTGATCAGCCAGCACGCCACACAACAGGCCAACGGCCTGTTCGCCAGCCGCCTGGCGCGTCTGTGGCAAGACATCCATTGGGGCAGCTTGCTGTTCCTTTCGCCGCTCTGGCCATTGACGCTGACGCATCCGCAATTGCTGGAAGAGTGGGAGCTGAGGGTGATTCACAAGGGCGAGTCAGCGCGCAAGGTCGAACAGCAATTGTTCGGTGTGCGCCTGCTGGAATTGTGCCTGGCGCTTGTCGAAGTCTGGCGCTTGCCGGTCTGGGTTGCGCAGGGCTATCGCTTGTTGATCAACGAGCAGCGGGAATTGGTCAAGGTTCTGCACATCGCCCGTGACAGCGATCACCCTTTGCGTCAGCAACAGCGACTGGACGCCGACCCTGCCTTGCGCCGCTGGCTGAATCAGCCGGCCAACACCGTGCTGCTGGCCAACGGCCTGGCGCTGTCGGCTCAGCATGCCTGGGACAGTCCGCACAATATGCGCTGGCAGTACTTGACCGGCCTTTATCTGCAAGTACCGATGGACGAACTTCAGCAGCAACTGCACCAGCAAGCCGCACAGAGTGCACGCAACCATACAATGCCCGACCTCTGGCACCCGGCCCAAGCGTTGCTCTGGCCCTGGAACACGCGCCGCATTCATCGCGCCCTGCTCCCGGCAGCACCGCCCTCGGCCGAAGACCTGGTGATGTGGCGCAAACACTGCACGCAATTGCTGGTAGAGCCGAGCCGATTCAACAACGCGATGCACCTGATCACCTTGGCCCGCGATGCGCTGGTGGCCTGCGGGATGCGCCGGGTGATGCTGTTGATGGCGGACCGTAGCCTGAGTAGCCTGCGGGTCCATCAGATTGCCGGCCTGCCCGAAGAGTCGGCCGCTCTGAACCTGCAGGTCAGCCAAAGCTCCGTGCTGCAACGCCTGCTGGCAAAACCGGCACAAATTCGCCTGACACCGGCCAGCAACGCACAGTTTTCGGCACTGCTGCCCAACAGCCTGCGCAGCCAGTTCGGCGGCGAGCATCTATTGTTGCGCTCTCTGAGCAGTAACGGCCGGGTGGTGATGCTGTTGGTGGCCGACCAGGGCGGCGGCCCGTTCTCGGAAATCACTGTGCAGGCCTTCGGAAAAACCGCACTGTGCATCGAAAAGGCCCTGCACAGCTTTACCAACCGCGGTACCTGACGCTTGCGCTACAATCCTCCCTTTTTTGCTCTGGAGACCTCACATGCCTGATTTCTCTGGCTTGCCGTTGGTGATCGAACCCGGCGACCTGCTCACCCGCCTCGACGCCCGCGAACTGATCCTGGTCGACCTGACCAGCAGTGCCCGCTACGCAGAGGGACATATTCCCGGCGCACGCTTCGTCGATCCTAAACGTACTCAGCTTGGACAGGCGCCTGCGCCGGGCCTGTTGCCGACACAGGCCACTCTTGAAGCGTTGTTCGGTGAACTGGGACACAACCCCGATGCGGTCTACGTGGTCTATGACGACGAAGGCGGCGGTTGGGCCGGGCGCTTTATCTGGCTGCTGGATGTCATCGGCCACAGCCACTACCACTATGTCGACGGCGGCCTGCTGGCCTGGCTGACAGAAGGTTTGCCAATGTCGATCCAGGTCCCGGCTGCGGTGGGTGGCCCAGTCGCCCTGACCCTGCACGACGAACCCACCGCCACCCGCGAATACTTGCAAAGCCGTTTGGGCGCTGCCGACCTGGCGATCTGGGATGCGCGCGGCCCACTGGAATACTCCGGCGAAAAAGTCCTCGCGGCCAAAGGCGGGCATATCCCCGGCGCGGTCAATTTTGAATGGACGGCCGGCATGGATCAGGCGCGCAACCTGCGCATTCGCAAGGACATGCCGCAGATCCTCGAAAAACTCGGCATCACCAAAGACAAAGAAGTGATCACCCACTGCCAGACTCACCATCGCTCTGGCTTCACCTATCTGGTGGCCAAGGCGCTCGGTTATCCGCGAGTCAAAGGCTACGCCGGCTCTTGGGGCGAATGGGGCAACCACCCCGACACGCCTGTAGAGATTTAAGGTTTTTAAGGACAGTTAATGAAAAAGCGTTTGTTTATCCTCAGCCAGTACTTGCTGCCCCATCACCTGCTTTCGCGCCTGGCCGGCTGCATTGCCGAATGCCGCGTGCGCTGGTTCAAGAATGCCTTCACCGCCTGGTTCGCCAAGCGTTATCAGGTAGACATGTCCCAAGCGCTGGTCGAAGACCTGACCGCTTACGAACACTTCAACGCCTTCTTCACCCGCGCCCTGAAAGAGGGTGCACGACCACTGGACCAGACGCCGGGCGCGATCCTCAGCCCGGCGGACGGTGCGGTCAGCCAGCTTGGCCCGATCGAACACGGTCGCGTATTCCAGGCCAAAGGCCACAGCTTCAGCGTGCTGGAGCTGCTCGGCGGCGATGCCGCTGCAGCCGCGCCGTTCATGGGTGGCGATTTCGCCACTATTTACCTGTCACCCAAGGACTACCATCGCGTGCACATGCCACTGGCCGGTACCCTGCGCGAGATGGTTTACATCCCGGGCCGGATTTTCTCGGTCAACCAGACCACCGCCGAAAATGTCCCGGAACTGTTCGCCCGCAACGAGCGCGTGGCGTGCATATTCGATACCGAGCGCGGGCCGATGGCCGTGGTATTGGTGGGGGCGATGATTGTCGCTTCGGTTGAAACGGTCTGGGCCGGGCTGGTGACGCCGCCCAAGCGCGAGCTGAAAACCGTACGTTACGACGAAGCCGCACGTGCGCCGATCCATCTGGAGAAAGGCGCTGAACTGGGACGCTTCAAGCTCGGCTCTACCGCCGTCGTATTGTTCGGGCCGGATCAGGTGAAATGGGCTGAAGGACTGGTTGCCGGTTCGGCGGTACAGATGGGGCAAGGCATGGCTTTGCCTGAGGCGTAAGCGCTTCCCCCCCTGGTTTTTCGCCCCACGAGCGTTCGTGGAGGCGAAAAAGGCGATGGCCAGCACCTTTGTCGCCGCTTCGCGGGCAAGCCTCGCTCCTACCTTGTAGAAGCGAGGCTTGCCCGCGAAGGTACTCTGTCAGTCTCAGAGCTGCCCGTCGCGATCTCTGAAACCAAGCAAATACAGCACCCCATCCAACCCCAATGTCGAGATCGCCTGCTTGGCCGATTGCTTGACCAGTGGCTTGGCACGGAACGCTACGCCAAGACCGGCAATCGCCAGCATCGGCAAGTCGTTGGCACCGTCGCCAACAGCGATGGTCTGCTCCAGGCGCAAGCCTTCCTTGTGGGCCAGTTCGCGCAGCAAGTCAGCCTTGCGCTGAGCGTCCACGATCGGCTCGACCGCAACACCCGTAACCTTGCCATCGACCACTTCCAGTTCGTTGGCGAACACGTAATCAATGCCCAATTTGGCTTGTAACTGCTTGGCGAAGTAAGTGAAGCCGCCGGAGAGGATTGCCGTCCTGTAGCCCAGACGCTTGAGCTCGGCGAACAGCGTTTCAGCCCCTTCGGTCAACCGCAGCGAAGCGCCGATCGAATCCAGCACGTTGATATCCAGCCCCTTGAGCAAGGCCAGGCGCTCCTTGAAACTGGCACGGAAGTCCAGCTCGCCGGCCATCGCCCGCTCGGTAATCTCGGCTACCCGGTCACCGACACCGGCGGCCTTGGCCAACTCGTCGATGACTTCCGCTTCGATCAGGGTCGAGTCCATATCGAACACCGCCAAACGACGGTTGCGACGGAACAGTGAATCTTCCTGGAAGGCGATGTCGACATTCAGCTCTTGCGCCACGCTGAGGAACTCGGCGCGCAATGCTTGCGGGTCAGCGGCTTCGCCGCGAACGGAGAACTCGATGCAGCCCTTGCCCTTGTCCGCCGGAGTGTCCAGCGGCATCCTCCCGGACAGACGATCGATGTGATCGATGTTCAAACCGTATTTGGCAGTGATCGAACTGACTCGCTGCAGCTGTTCGGCGGTCACCTTGCGGGTCAATAACGTCACGATGTGACGCTTCTTGCCCTGGCCACCCACCCATTGCTGGTAATCTTCTTCGGCCACCGGAGTGAACCGCACTTGCTGATCCAGCTTGTAAGCGGTGAATAGAATGTCTTTGAGTACCGAAGAACCTTGCTCGGTACTCGGTATTTCAACCAGGATGCCGAACGACAGAGTGTCGTGGATCACCGCCTGACCAATGTCGAGAATGTTCACACCACCCTGCGCCAAAACGCCAGTAATGGCCGCAGTCAGACCCGGACGGTCGACACCAGTGATGTTTATCAGGACGATTTCGCGCAAGGCGCACCCCCGCAGGTGGAAAAAAACCGCATTCTACCCACATTCAGTGACCATCGGGCACAGCCAGCGCTTTGCCGGTCTAGGGCCTGTCGCTATACTGCGCCTCAACTTCACGGACAAAAGAGCCGAGCTCAGTGAACCGGCCTACGCCAGTTAAAACCGATAACTTCTTTCTGCTGATCTTCCGGGCACTGCGCCACCGCCGTGTACCGATCGCATTGCGCATTGCCAGCCATAACGTGATCCTCGTCGCCTTGGCCCTGGTGATCTATGCCTGCGTGATGGGTCTGCAGTTCAAACAGGCGATGCACGAGCAGGCGGATGCCCTCGGCCAGAGCCTGACCACCCAGACTGCCACTTCAGCGACCGAACTGCTGGTGTCCAACGACATCCTCAGCCTCAACGTGCTGCTGAACAACCTGACCAAGAACCCGTTGGTGGCCCACGCTGCAATCTATAGCGTGGACAACCGGATTCTTGCCGAGGCTGGCCAGCGACCGAAAAACGGCCTGCTGGGTGAGGCTGAAGGCCTGTATCAGACCAAGATCACCTTCCAGGACGTGACCGCCGGCCACCTGCGAATCAGCCTCGATATGCAGCAGTTCCAGCAGCCGATGACCATCAGCCTGCAGAGCATGGGCATCCTCAGCGCGATTCTGCTGGCACTCTCCCTGGCCTTGAGTTTGCGCCTGGGTCGGCATATCTCCACACCTCTGATGCAATTGCGTGTCTGGTTACGGGATATTGACGAACATACCCCGGCGACACAGCGTCAGGATGAAATCGGTGACCTGGCCCGTCAGCTCCACGCCAATTTCGCGCCTGAGAAAGTCGAACCTGAACCGTTGCCTGAAGTGGACTACGACGACAGCGGTTACGACGAAGCCGAAGAGGCCGAGCCGGTGTTCGAGGTGCGCAATCTGCGCGACCCGAGCTTCGACGAAACCGCACCAGTCGCCGCGCCCAAGCCAGCGCCACGGCATATTGTCAGCACCGAAGAAGACGACCTGGACGAGGAAGACCCGTTCGCCGACCTGCGTGACCACTCTGTAGCGACTGCGCCTAAACAGGTGCCAAAACCGGTTACCCCTTCACAGCCACGGCACAGCGCAGTCCTTGCTGTGCAACTTGGCGCACAGGATCAACTGCGTCGTCTGCCCCGCGCGCGTCTGACGGAGCTGCTTGAGCGCTATCGCGACTGCCTTGACCAGGCGGCTTCGCTGTACCAAAGCGAACTGCACACCCTGAACGACGGCAGCACACTGATGCTGTTCCACAGCGAAGACAGCGGCGACGATTACCTGACCAACGCTATCTGCTGTGGCGAGCTGCTCAGGGCACTGGGCCATGCACTGCAAATCGAAGTCGCGGACAGCGGCATCACCTTGCAACTGCAGCTTGGACTGACTCTGGGTGACGGACTCTTCGCCCTGAGCCAGATTGATCTGCTGCTGACCGAAACAGCCCAGGACGCCCTCGCCCTGTCCCAACACAGCCGCAACCTGCTGCTGGTGGAACGCAAGATCAGCGATGACGTGCTGATCCGCCAGCGCGCACGTATTCGGCCCATCGCCAGCCCCGAAGGCGCTTGCTGCGTAGAGCGTCTGATGGAGCCTTATCCATCGATGCTCGAACGGCAACTGGCGCGGATGCATGAGACTCGAGCCAAGAGCTGAGTCAGGTAGAGCACCAGGCAAAAGCCCGCAGACGAGTAATCGCTGCGGGCTTTTTTATTGATCAGGAGAGCGGCGGCACAGGGCTCTCTTGTAGCAGTTGCCGAAGGCTACGCATGAATATCTGTGCGTCCTGGGGTGTGCAGAAACAACAAAGCCCGCATCTATGCGGGCTTTTGTTTTGTAGCAAACACCTTAGAACCGAAACATTTCCATATCCGTACGGACCGGCGAGGCCATCGGGATCTTCGGCTGTCTCTCTTGTTCGGCCGGCTTCACCTGCACAGGTGCAGATTTGCGCGGCGCATCAGCTACAGGCGGCTGATTGGCCAGCGGCTTGAGCGCCGCCGACAGTTGCTCGGCCAGGCGCTGCAGCAATACACCCTGGGCCTGAACCTGAGAGGCTGTGCTGCCAGCATGCTGTTCCTGCAAGTGAATGATGCGGTTGTCGCGAACCTGGCCACGACGGTCGATCAAACGCCATTGAGCATCGAGAATCGCTGGCTGCGAAGCACCCGAATCCAGACGGGTGATCGATAACAGCACCTGAACATCCGGCGTGAAACCGAGGGTTGCCGGGGCCAGCACTACGCGCTGGCTGTCCAGATACCCGGCCACTTGCCTGAGCAGAAGCTGATTGATGTCGGAGGACAGGCTACCCGCCCAACGACCGTCGGTCGCCGCTTGCAGGCTGCCATCAGGCTGGCGTTGCAACAGGCTTTCGCGTTGCAGGTAATCGGCTACCAGCACTGGGCCAAGCAATACCGCCATACCAGCGCTTTGTGCTGGTTGAGTTGGAGTTCCGCTGTCCAACTGATACAGCGACACCGGCTGGTGTACGCTGCAACCCGCCAGGCCAAGTAAGCCTGCGAGCAAAAAAATAAAAGGAAGGCGCAGAGCAATCATCATCCCATCCAAGTGGCAGCCATAAGGCGAACCACAGTGTAAATACTCAAAAAACCTGAAGAACGCTCAGCCACGCCAGCGCTTGAAAGGGCATATCATCCGTGAATATGCGCTGCGACTCCAGCGTTGTAACGTCGATCTACGGGTTAAATCGCAGATCGAGCGCTCTAGACAGCCTAATTGAGAGTTTCTACCAACAGCGCATCCACCCTCTGGAAGCCACGCGGCAATTTGTTACCACGGCGTCCACGCTCACCTTTGTAGTGTTCCAGGTCGTCGGCTTTCAGCGACAAGGTGCGTTTTCCTGCCTGCAGTACCAGCGTCGCGCCATCCGGTAGAACCGCGATATCGGTAACATATTCCTCACGGCTGGCCACACGCTCACCGGAAATCCCGATGATCTTGTTGCCCTTGCCTTTGCCCAGTTGTGGCAGATCGCTGATTTTGAAGATCAGCAAACGACCTTCAGTCGTTACCGAGGCCAGCCAGTTCTGTTCACGATCGCTGACCGGGCGCGGCAGCATCACTTTGGCATTGTTCGGCAGGCTCAGCAACGCCTTGCCTGCTTTGTTCTTGGCCTGCAGGTCTTCACCCTTGACCACAAAACCGTAGCCGGCATCGGAAGCGATGACGTACAGCGCATCATCTTCGGGCAGCAGCACACATTCGAAACTCGCTCCAGGCGGTGGCGTCAGACGACCGGTCAGCGGCTCGCCCTGGCCCCGCGCCGATGGCAGGGTGTGGGCCGCCACTGAATAACTGCGTCCGGTGGAGTCAATAAACACCGCGAACTGGTTGGAACGTCCGGCGGCCGAGGTTTTGAAACCATCCCCGGCTTTATAGGAAAGCCCGGTGGCGTCGATATCATGACCCTTGGCGCAACGCACCCAGCCTTTTTCCGACAGGACGATGGTGACCGGCTCGGTCGGCATCAGTTCGTTTTCCGACAACGCCTTGGCTTCGGCACGGGAAACGATCGGCGAGCGGCGGTTATCGCCATAGGTTTCGGCGTCGTTGATCAGCTCAGTGCGCACCAGCTTTTTCAGCTTGGTTTCGCTGCCGAGCAAAGCCAGCAGCTTTGCTTGCTCCTTGAGCAGTTCATCCTGCTCGGAACGCAGCTTCATTTCTTCCAGCCGCGCCAACTGACGCAAGCGGGTGTCGAGAATGTAGTCGGCCTGGATTTCACTCAGGGCGAAACGCTCGATCAGCCTGGCTTTTGGATGCTCCTCGGTACGGATGATGTGAATCACTTCATCCAGGTTGAGGTAAGCGACCAACAAACCGTCCAACAGGTGCAAACGACGCTCAACCTTGTCCAGACGAAACTGCAAGCGACGGCGTACGGTGTTGACGCGAAATTCCAGCCATTCGACCAGCAAGGTCCGCAGGTTCTTCAGCTGCGGCTTGCCGTCCAGACCAATGATATTGACGTTGACCCGGTAGCTGGACTCCAGCTCGGTGGTGGCGAACAGATGTTGCATCAGCTCGTCGAGATCAATCCGGTTGGAGCGCGGGATAATCACGATGCGGCACGGGTTCTCGTGGTCCGACTCATCACGCAGGTCAGCGACCATCGGCAGCTTTTTAGCCTGCATCTGTGCCGCAATCTGCTCCAGCACCTTGGCGCCCGAGACTTGATGCGGTAGCGCGGTAACGATGATGTCGCCGTCCTCTATGCGATATACAGCGCGCATACGCACCGAACCTCGGCCGGTTTCATAGATTTTCAGCAGGTCGGCGCGCGGCGTGATGATTTCCGCTTCAGTCGGATAGTCCGGGCCCTGGATGTGCTCACAAAGCTGCTCGACCGTGGCCTTTGGCTCATCCAGCAAACGTACGCAGGCCGCCGCGACCTCCCGCAGATTATGCGGCGGCACGTCGGTGGCCATGCCCACGGCGATGCCGGTGGTGCCGTTGAGCAGAATGTTCGGCAAGCGGGCCGGCAACACCAGAGGTTCGTCCAGCGTACCGTCGAAGTTCGGCCCCCAGTCCGCGGTGCCTTGGCCCAATTCGCTGAGCAACACTTCGGAGTAACGCGACAGCCGCGCCTCGGTGTAACGCATGGCAGCGAAGGACTTGGGATCATCCGGCGCCCCCCAGTTACCCTGGCCGTCCACCAGCGTGTAACGGTAGCTGAACGGTTGTGCCATCAGCACCATGGCTTCGTAGCAGGCCGAGTCGCCATGGGGGTGAAATTTACCGAGCACGTCACCCACGGTCCGTGCGGACTTCTTGTGCTTGGAGTCAGCGTCCAGCCCCAGCTCACTCATGGCGTAGACGATACGCCGCTGTACCGGCTTCAGGCCGTCGCCGATATGCGGCAAGGCACGGTCCATGATCACGTACATGGAGTAGTTGAGGTAGGCATTTTCGGTGAAGTCAGCCAGCGATCGGCGTTCTACGCCATCTAAGCTGTCTGCAAGGATGTCACTCATGCGGGCCTCATCAATTCGTTGTCTGGCGCAGCAGCAAGGTGCCGCCACGCTGGGTAAATTCAAGTTTTTTCAGGGCGCTCATGCCCAGCAGCACTTGCTCGCCGCTCAGGCCTGGCGCCACCAGGGCACGGACATCGCGCAAGACGATATCGCCCAATTGCAGACTATCAAGACGGGTTCGATACCCCTCGCTGCGACCATTGGCGGTGCTCAAGGTCACCGGTGCACCTTTTTCCAGAGCAAGGCGCTCGGCCAGTCCGGACGGAATCGACACATCGGTCGCCCCGGTATCGAGCATGAAATCCACCGGCTGGCCGTTGATCTGGCCGCTGGCAACAAAATGCCCTTGGCCGTTGCCGACCAGTTTCACTTCGATATAACCCTCGCCTTGTTGCGAGGTGACGACAGCATTGGGGTTTTCCTGACGCTGTTCCCACTGCCCGAAAAACCGCGTCGCCAAAAACAGTCCAGCTCCCCAGGCCAGCACCAACAGCACGCGTCCGACTCGTTTGCCGGGCGGTTGCTGACTCATGGTTTGGCGCTCCAGCCATCGGCCGGCGCGGCAAAGCGCCAGACAATCGGTCGTTTCTCGCCATCGGCACGGGTAAAGCTGCCGTTGTCGACGCCGATCCAGGCGCCGTCATCGTCGATGGTCAAGGCTTCTGCCATGCCGTATCTGGTTTTGTAACGCCGACTGTCGATCAATGCGTCATTGGCGAACGACCAGCAGCGCTCGATCTCGCCGGTAGCCGGCGTACGTCGACAAATACGATAAGCCATGCGCTCAAGGGTAAACAGCTTGTCCTTGTAGAACACCAGGTCGGAAAAGTCTTTTTGTTGCCCGCCAGTCGCTTTGACCTGAGGTGGCGGTTGTTCAAGCCCGCCTTCGCTCATCACTACACAATTGCTGTCGCAATCCCAGACCGTCTGCTGCTTATGCACCACCAGCAGACCACGGCGCTCACGCTCGGCCGCCAGCCATAACAGGTTGCCGGCCGGATTGATGGCAATGCCTTCGAACACTGCATTGAAATGCAGCAGCATGCCGCTGGCACGCGCCTGGCGAACCATCAGCGGCGAGACTTTCAACCACGCGGGTGCACCCACCGGCGGTACTTGCAGAACGGCTGCATGGGCCTCGCTGACCACATAGCGATTACCGGCACTGTCGCAGGTGATACCTTCGAAATCCAGATTGCCGCCACGTAACGGAGCGACCGCCCAGGTACGCATGCGCAGCCCCCAGGGCAGCCCGCTGTCCGGCACTGGCGGCACGTCGATGCGCACCGTTTCGGCCTGCCAGACGGTTTCGCGGGTATCGAGCCGATAGATCTGATTATCGTCGCGATCAGAAACCGTCCATAGCTCTGTACCGCACTGCGCCAGCCCGGAGAGGTTGCCGCCGTGCATGCCTTCGACCGGATGCTCGGCGAGCATCTTCAGTTCAGGCAGGGGCGCAGCCCCAACCGAGGCCGCCAACAACAGAAACGCCAGGGCGAAGCCGCTCCGCATCAAGCCAGAACCTCGGCCAGGTTGCCTTTGGACTCCAGCCAGGACTTGCGATCGCCGGCGCGTTTTTTCGCCAGCAGCATGTCCATCATTTCCGAGGTGGCGGCGAAATCATCCAGGGTCAGCTGGACCAGACGCCGGGTGTTCGGGTCCATCGTGGTTTCGCGTAGCTGCGGCGGGTTCATTTCACCCAGACCTTTGAATCGGGTGACCTGCGGTTTGCCGCGCTTCTTTTCGGCCACCAGGCGATCGAGAATGCCATCGCGCTCGGCTTCATCCAGCGCGTAGTAAATCTCTTTGCCGAGGTCAATCCGATACAGCGGCGGCATCGCGACGTAGACGTGACCGGCATCCACCAACGGGCGGAAATGCTGGACGAACAGTGCGCAGAGCAAGGTCGCAATGTGCAGACCGTCGGAGTCGGCGTCGGCGAGGATGCAGATTTTGCCGTAGCGCAGCTGGCTGATGTCCGCCGCCCCCGGATCGACACCAATGGCCACGGCAATGTTGTGCACTTCCTGGCTGGCGAGCACTTCGCTGCCGTCAACTTCCCAGGTGTTCAAGATCTTCCCGCGCAACGGCAGGATCGCCTGGAACTCTTTATCTCGCGCCTGTTTGGCCGAACCACCGGCGGAATCACCTTCCACCAAAAACAGTTCGGAACGCATCGGGTCCTGCCCGGCACAGTCCGCCAGCTTGCCCGGCAGCGCCGGCCCTTGAGTGATGCGTTTGCGCTCGACCTTCTTGCTGGCCTTGAGGCGACGGCCGGCGTTGTTGATCGCCAGCTCGGCCAGTTGCATACCCAGCTCGGGGTGCTCATTGAGCCACAGGCTGAACGCGTCCTTGACCACGCCAGAGACGAACGCCGCCGCCTCGCGAGAGGACAGGCGCTCTTTGGTCTGACCGGAGAATTGCGGTTCCTGCATCTTCATCGACAGGACGAAAGCGATCCGCTCCCAGACGTCTTCCGGCGCCAGTTTCACGCCACGCGGCAGCAGACTGCGGAATTCGCAGAACTCGCGCATCGCGTCCAGCAACCCCTGACGCAGACCGTTGACGTGAGTACCGCCCTGAGCGGTCGGAATCAGGTTGACGTAGCTTTCCTGCACGCTGTCGCCGCCTTCCGGCAACCACAGCAGGGCCCAGTCCACCGCTTCTTTATTACCAGCGAGACTGCCACAGAACGGCTCGTCCGGCAGACGCTCGAACTCGGTGACCGCGTCCACCAGGTAGGAACGCAGCCCGTCTTCGTAATGCCACTCGACTTTCTCGCCTGTAGCCTTGTCTTCAAAACTGACCAGCAGGCCCGGGCACAAAACGGCCTTGGCCTTGAGTACGTGCTTGAGGCGGCTGACGGAGAATTTGGGTGAATCGAAGTACTTCGGATCCGGGGCAAAGTACACACTGGTACCAGTGTTGCGCTTGCCAACGCTGCCGATCACTTCCAGATCGGTGGCTTTGTAGCCATCGGCGAAGGTCATCTGGTACTCGTTGCCATCACGCTTGACGCGCACCCGGACTTGAGTCGACAGGGCGTTGACCACAGAAATACCCACGCCGTGCAAACCGCCGGAGAACTGGTAGTTCTTGTTGGAAAACTTGCCACCCGCATGGAGCTTGGTGAGGATCAGCTCGACACCCGACACACCTTCTTCCGGGTGAATGTCCACCGGCATGCCCCGGCCGTCATCGCTGACTTCCAGGGAGTGATCGGCGTGCAGGATCACCTGCACCGATTTCGCATGCCCGGCCAGCGCTTCGTCGACGCTGTTGTCGATGACTTCCTGCGCAAGGTGGTTCGGCCGACTGGTGTCGGTGTACATGCCCGGGCGTTTACGCACCGGGTCGAGGCCCGAGAGGACTTCGATGGCGTCTGCGTTATAAGAGCTAGCGCTGGGAGTGGCCATGGGGTCTCGTCGTTAGTCGTTCAATGAAAATAGGAGCCAGGGATTTCACAGTGCGGTGAAATCGATCGCCTGATACTGATCTGCGCCGATGCCGGCAAAACTCAACAGGGCCGGTAACTGCCCGGCAAAACCCTGAAAACCATGGTCGCCGCCAGCCTGGATACGCAAGGCACAGGCTCGGTAATACTGCTGGGCGAGGCGGTAGTCCAGGGTCTCGTCACCTGTCTGCAACCAGACTCGAAACCGCTCCGGGTCCTGGGGCGCCGGCACTTCCAGTTCGGCCAGGGCCGTTATATGGTCGTGGGTCAATTCCCAGGTTTCATCGGTATACAGGTTTTTCTGACTGCCCAGGTATCCGTCGAACATCCGATGGGGGCTGACGGCGGGGTTGATCAACAAGGCTTTGAGGCCATGGCGCTCGGCAAGGTGAGTCGCATAGTAGCCGCCGAGGGAGCTGCCGACCAGCAGTGGTCGACCAAGTTCGGCAATCGCCCGCTCCAGCTGGCCAATCGCCTCACGCGGATGGTGATGCAGGGCTGGCACCTGCAATTGCTCACTCAAGCCAAGACTGTCCATCACGCTGATCAACTGACAGGCCTTTTTCGACGCGGGCGCGCTGTTGAAACCGTGGATATACAGGATCGAACCGGACATGCGAGCTCCCGCTATGCATCGCCAAAGATGGGGGGCAGTTTACAGGGACTGGCGTAGATTGACTTGCTCTGAGATGTATCTGGCTCTCGTAGCAGCTGGCGAAGCCTGCGTTCGAGGCCGAAGGATTCGCTAGTCCGATGCCCCCCGACTTCTCTGAAGATCCGTGTCGTCAGGTTTTACGACTGCTGCGCCCGAACGCGGACCGAGCCGAACGCAGGCTTCGCCAGCTGCTACAACGTCAGTACCCCTTGCCGCCATAGTCGACCTGGAAATCGAAGCCGGTCACCCGCTCAACCCCGGTTTCCAGCCGTCCGTCCGACAACAAACGCAACCAGCGATAGCCCGGCGCGAGGTCATCGACCTTGAAATCTTCGCTGCCGGGTTCGAACTGGATGCAAGTCGAGGGCGAAGCCAGAAGACGCACGTCATTGCGCCGCTGATCAATTTCCTGGTGTACATGCCCCCAAAGCACTGCGCGAACCTGAGGGAAACGGTCAAGTACCGCAAATAGCGCCTCAGGATTGCGCAGACCGATCGGCGCCATCCAGGCGCAACCGATGGAAACCGGGTGATGGTGAAAACACACCAGATGATGGCGCTCTGGAGCTTCGCTCAAGGATCGGGCGAGCAACTGCAACTGCTCATCCTGTAAATACCCCGGTACCGAGCCCGGCACTGCGGAGTCCAGCAAGGTAATCCGCCAGTTGCCGATATCCACCACGGACTCGAGCAACTGGCTCTGGGTGGCCGCCTCGGCCATCACCAGGGGCTCATCGTGATTGCCGGGTATCCAGCGCGCTGGCGCGGCGATCTGGCGGGTCATCTCACGAAATTGCCGGTAAGACTCCAGCGTACCGTCCTGGGACAGGTCGCCGCTGGCGATCATCAAATCGATTCGCGGTTGTTGCGCCAATACCAGCTCGATGACCTTTTGCAGGCTCTCGCGGGTATTCATGCCCAATAACGTCCCTTCTGCGTCGGCGAACAGATGGCTGTCAGAGAGCTGCACCAGCAACACGGAATCGGTGGTGGGCAGAGTGGATACGCTCGGCAAGGCGTTCTCCCAGGGCGTGATCACGAAATTGGATGAATGGCGCAATTATGCTGGGGAAACCGAAAAGGGGAAACCTGCGAAGCGGACGCAGTTCACATCTATCGCACAGCTTCGAACTCATGGCCGCAGGCCAGGCAATGGCTCAACCACTCGCCGAGGAACACATTGAGCTGGGCCTTCTCGTCCGGCTGGTGCATGAACGCATTGGGGTATGGATAAATGCCGCGAAAGCGCCGGGCATTTTCGGCACTGATGACTTCGGCCATGCGCGCGTCGTGATAGACCTGAACTTCCAGTTGCGGGATCGGCAGCCATGGCAGGCTGTGTTCCTGGCGCACTCGCAAAGTAGTGGTGTAAGGGCAGGCCTGGAGCACTTCCAGCGCCAGCACGCCGAGCATCTGGTCGCCCTGGGTGACGGCAATCCGCCGTGCGACAGGCTGGTTACGCATGTCCGGCAACAGTCGCATCAAGCGCGCGTAATTCGCCTCACAGGAGGCTTGCAGCCCGACCAGGTCGACCCGGTAGCGATCGCGTAACTTGTTTACGACCATAACCCCCTCACTTCAACGCGGTTCAAAGCCAGCCATTGCAGGGCAATGATGCTTGCCGCGTTGGAAATCAGTCCGTCGCGCACGGCTTGCAGGGCATCTTCGAACGCCCAGACCGTCACCCGGATATCTTCTGCTTCTTCCTCCAGCCCATGTAAGCCGCCGGCCCCAGTACTGTTACAACGCCCCAGAAACAGGTGTACGTATTCGGTGCTGCCACCTGGCGACGGAAAATATTTGATCATCGGCCAGAGTGCGGAGAACGTAAGCCCAGCTTCCTCCTGCGCTTCGCGGTGAGCAACTGCTTCCGGTTGCTCTTGCTTGTCGATCAGACCAGCTACCAGCTCGATCAGCCATGGATTGGCCGTCTTGCCCAGTGCACCGACGCGAAATTGCTCGATCAACACCACTTCATCGCGCTGCGGATCGTAAGGCAGTACACAGACTGCATCGTGGCGAACAAAGACTTCACGACTGATCTCACGACCCATACCGCCGGCAAACAGCTCATGGCGCAGATGTACGCGATCAAGCTGATAAAAGCCTTGAAAGCATTTCTCGCGCCGAACGATATCGACGGCTGTCGGAGTGGCGTTGGCAAAGTCAGTCATATCAATCCTAATTCCTGCAGTCCGATCCGAGGCTCCCCCTCGACTTCGCGCCATCCTAACGCGCTCTCGCCTATTGATGCAGCTCCTTTCCAGTCGCCGGGATAGACGGCTGACTACAAACCAACTCTAATTAGCGTAGGTCGTAATGACGGTCACGCAGTCATTCAACGCCAACACGACCTCGCGGCGAACTGACTGCTCCGCTGACAGTCGAAGCCGGTAACTTTTGCCTTTCTCTGGTTTATGAAGGACGCTCATGTCGCTGCTTAAAATCGCCTCCATGGCCTGTATCGCCCTGACTCTGGGTGCATGTCAAAGCCTGTTTCAGCCCAACTATCGGGCACCGCTGGAAACCAAACGCGACGCTCAAGAGCAGATCAAACCAGGCTGTAACACCCCAGATTGCCCGCTGGTGAACATCGATACGCTGCAGTTCCCTGCCGAACCGCAACTGGACGGCATCATTGAAAAGCGCCTGCTGCAATTGACCCGCACCTCGCCGGATGCACCGGTCCCGGCGTCGCTGAACGCTTACCGGGAGCAGTTCCTGCGTGAATCCGATAGCCGCCACGGCAGCTATTTACAGGCCAAGGTACGTGAGCAGCATGACGGCTTGGTGATCATCGAATTATCCAGCTATCTGGACACTGGCGATGTCCAGGGTCAGCCGGGACGTGGCTTCATCAACTATTCGCGCCAGCAGCACAAGGTGCTGAATCTGTCGGATATGTTGCTGCCGGGGCAGGAAGAGGCGTTCTGGAAGGCCGTGCAGGTGGCTCACAACAGCTGGCTGATCAACACCAGGCTGGATCAGGAGCCTGAGTTTGTGAAAAGCTGGCCATTCCAGAAAACTCCGCATGTGGCACTGACCAACGGCGGGGTGATCCTCAAATACGAGGTGTCCACCATTGCGCCTTATGCACTGGGCCACATCGAACTGAATATCCCCTACCCGCGCCTGAGCGGCATTCTCAAGCCTGAGCTGTTTCCCGGCCGAAGCTGAAAGCCCGGCCCAGCACGAACTGCAACAGCCCTGCCAGTACCAGTGACGGCAGGGTTGCGCCGATCTGGGGATAGAGATTGGCCAGCAGGTGATAGGTGCTCACCCCGCCCAACCAGGCCAACAGTGCCGGCCAGCGCAACGCCGATGACACCAGCTGTACACTGCGCTTGCGCAGAATGAAATGATCCACCAGCACCACACCGAACAGCGGCGCGAATACCGAGCCGATCAATAGCAGGAAGTTCTGGTACTGCGCCAACGGCGCGAAGCACGCGATCAGCGTGCAGATGACGCCGATAGACAACGCCAGATGTTCGACTTTCAAGCGCAACAGAATCCCGCTGGACACCGCTGCCGAGTGAATGTCTGCGAAGGCGTTTTCTGACTCGTCCAGCAGAATCAGCAGCAGCGGAATCCCCAGGCCAGCACCGGCCAGCGCCAGCAACAAGGCATTCACTTCACCGCTCGGCGCGAACGCCAGGGTGTAGGCAACACCCAGGCTCATCAGCCAGAAGTTACCGATAAAGAACCCCAGCGCCGTGCCACCGAACACGCTTTTGGCGCGCTTGCCAAAGCGCGAGTAGTCGGCAATCAACGGCAACCAGGACAGCGGCATGGCAATGGCGATGTCGAAACCCACTGCAAACGGCAGCGAACCGTCACCGGCCTGAGCCCACAACGCAGCCAGATCGGCCTTGGCAAACAGGTTCCAGGTCAACCAGGTGCAGGCCGCCAGCAGCAACCAGATACCCCATTTGCGCAGGATCTGCCGCACAAAGGTCAGTGGCCCGCTCACCGCAAGCAAGGTCGCCAAGGCACCGAACGCCAAGGTCCAGAGCAACGGATTAGCCAACAGGCTGCCGTCGCTGAAAGCCCGCGCACCGAGCAGGCTGGCAGCATCGCGCATGACGATGATTTCGAACGATCCCCAACCGATCAGTTGCAGCAGGTTCAACACCGCCGGCAGGCTCGCACCGCGAGTGCCAAGGCTGAGCTTGAGTGCAGCCATGGACGACAGACCCGTGTCGCTGCCGATCACGCCAACCGCGGCCAGCAGCAGAACGCCTACCGCGGTGCCCAGAAAAATCGCCAGTAACGAACCGGACAGGCCCAGGCCTGGCGCAAGCAAAGCGCCGGTCTGCAAGACCATCAGGCCGATGCCGAGGGAAAACCACAGGGAAAACAGATCACGCGCGCCGAACACGCGTTGCGCCAGAGGCACAGCGCGATCAGGAGAATAGGTGCTGATTGGAATGCTCAAGGGTGTTATCTCGGAGGAAAGATGTGCGTTTGATCGTTCCCACGCTCTGCGTGGGAACACAGCCTATGACGCTGCGCGTCATTGCCGAAGCGGACGCAGAGCGTCCCGTGAGGCATTCCCACGCTGTAGCGTGGGAACGATCATGGCTACTGGATCAAACTTTTTTGTACAGCTGACTGCCTTCTTTCTTGAATCGCTCGGACTGTTCTGCCATGCCTTGCGCCACATCTACATCGACCGCTTCAATCCGCTGGTTGGCCGCGTATTCGCGGACTTCCTGGGTGATTTTCATCGAGCAGAATTTCGGCCCGCACATGGAGCAGAAATGCGCAACCTTGGCCGAATCCTTCGGCAGGGTTTCATCGTGGTACGAACGCGCGGTGTCCGGATCCAGACCGAGGTTGAACTGGTCTTCCCAACGGAACTCGAAACGCGCCTTGCTCAAGGCGTTGTCACGGATCTGCGCGCCCGGATGTCCCTTGGCCAAGTCCGCCGCATGGGCTGCGATCTTGTAAGTAATGATCCCGGTCTTCACGTCATCCTTGTTCGGCAGGCCCAAGTGTTCCTTCGGCGTGACGTAGCAGAGCATGGCGCAACCGAACCAGCCGATCATCGCCGCACCGATACCGGAGGTGATGTGGTCGTAACCCGGAGCGATGTCGGTGGTCAGCGGGCCGAGGGTGTAGAACGGCGCCTCGTCGCAGCACTCCAGCTGCTTGTCCATGTTCTCCTTGATCAACTGCATCGGCACGTGGCCCGGGCCTTCGATCATGCACTGCACGTCGTGCTTCCAGGCGATTTTGGTCAGCTCGCCGAGGGTTTCCAGCTCACCGAACTGCGCTTCGTCGTTAGCGTCGGCAATCGAGCCCGGACGCAGGCCGTCGCCCAGCGAGAAGCTGACGTCGTAGGCCTTCATGATTTCGCAGATTTCGTCGAAATGGGTGTAGAGGAAATTCTCTTTGTGATGCGCCAGGCACCACTTGGCCATGATCGAGCCGCCACGGGAGACGATCCCGGTGACGCGCTTGGCGGTCATCGGCACGTAGCGCAGCAACACGCCAGCGTGGATGGTGAAGTAGTCGACGCCCTGCTCGGCCTGTTCGATCAGCGTGTCGCGGAACAGCTCCCAGGTCAGGTCCTCGGCCACGCCGTTGACCTTCTCAAGCGCCTGGTAGATCGGAACGGTACCGATCGGCACTGGCGAATTACGGATGATCCACTCGCGGGTTTCGTGAATGTGCTTGCCGGTGGACAAGTCCATGACGGTGTCCGAACCCCAGCGAATGCCCCAGGTCAGTTTCGCCACTTCTTCTTCGATGGACGAACCCAAAGCGCTGTTGCCGATGTTGCCGTTGATCTTCACCAGGAAGTTACGGCCGATGATCATCGGTTCCAGTTCGACGTGGTTGATGTTGGCCGGGATGATCGCGCGGCCGCGGGCGATTTCTTCACGCACGAATTCGGCGGTGATTTCTTTCGGGATACTGGCGCCGAAGCTGTGGCCGGCGTGTTGCTGGGTCAACAGACCGGCAGCGCGCGCTTCCTGCAGCTTCATGTTTTCGCGGATGGCGACGTATTCCATCTCGGCGGTGATGATGCCTTTGCGGGCGTAGTGCATCTGGCTGACGTTGGCACCCGCCTTGGCGCGGCGCGGGTTGTTGACGTGGGCAAAACGCAACTTGGTCAGTTCCGGGTCGGCGAGGCGTTCCTGGCCGAAGTTGGAACTCAGACCGGCCAGACGCTCGGTATCGCCACGGTCGTCGATCCAGGCGGAACGCACATCGCCCAGCCCCTTGCGCACGTCGATGACGACATTGGGGTCGGTGTACGGACCGGAGGTGTCATAAACGGTGACCGGCGCGTTGATTTCGCCACCGAAGTCGGTAGGCGTCACGTCCAGAGTGATTTCACGCATCGGCACGCGAATGTCCGGGCGCGAGCCCTGAACATAGATTTTTTGCGAGCGGGTAAAGGGCTGAACCGACTGTTCATCGACCTTGGCCGACTCACTCAGATTGGTGGCGTTTTTTGATTTTGTACTCATCACGGGCTCTCCAGACAACATCCAGGCAGTGGATTTTTGTCGGAGCGAACCTGTAACGAATGGACGCACCTGTCGCCGAAAAAACTAGCGGATGGTGCTGTGCTCAGTGCTCAAGGGGTGTTCGATTGTCGAACAACATCCCGGACGAAGCACAAGAGGACTCGCCGCAGGACGAGAAATCTTGTTCCCTACGCAGGCGCTAACCTGATCAGGTTCAACGGGATCCGGAATTATCCGATCTCAGCCTCATAACAAGGCACCCCGACAAGAACCCGGTCAGTCTAGACAGAACTCATTCAGAACGCCAATACCGGTGTAAACAGCGTGATGAATGGCGCAATTACAGGATTGTTGCCACAAGCCTGCACCACTACACTCGCTACGCGGCACCCTGGCCTTGACGCTCTGCACTGCGCGCCGTAGCCTTGGCGTTTAAATTATTGTCGTAATATTCACTCTAGGGATCGCCTCATGCTGCGCAAACTCTCACTGGCCCTCGCCGTGTCTTGTGCGTCCAATGGAATGGCCTGGGCAGCAGAAGCGCCCTTAACGACCAAAACCGATCTGGTCAGCGTCTACCAGGAAGCGGTGAACAACAACGCCGACATCGCTGCCGCTCGCGCCGATTACGACGCGCGTAAAGAAGTTGTGCCCCAGGCCCGCGCCGGCCTGCTGCCAAACCTCTCGGCCGGGGCCAGCGTGACTGACGTGCGCACGCAATTCGACCAGCCGGCCACCACCGCCAACCGCAGCGCCAACGTCTATCAGGCGACCCTGGCCCAGCCGCTGTTCCGCGCCGACCGCTGGTTCCAGTTGCAAGCTGCAGAAGCGGTCAACGAACAGGCATTGCTGCAACTCTCGGCGACCGAACAGAACCTGATCCTGCAAAGTGCCGAGAACTACTTCGCCGTGCTGCGCGCCCAGGACAACCTGGCCTCGACCAAGGCCGAAGAAGCTGCTTTCAAGCGCCAACTCGATCAATCCAACGAGCGCTTTGATGTCGGCCTCTCGGACAAGACCGACGTCCTGCAATCGCAAGCCAGCTACGACACCGCCCGCGCCAACCGGATTCTTGCCCAGCGCCAGGTGGAAGATGCCTTCGAAGCGCTGATCACCCTGACCAACCGCCAGTACAACTCGATTCAAGGCATCGTTCACACCCTGCCAGTGCTGGCGCCGACGCCGAACGATGCCAAGGCCTGGGTCGACACCGCCGCCAGACAGAACCTCAATCTGCTGGCCAGCAACTACGCGGTCAGCGCAGCCGAGGAGACCCTCAAACAGCGCAAGGCCGGTCATGCGCCAACACTGGACGCAGTTGCGCAGTACAAGAAAGGCGACAACGACGCCCTCGGTTTCAGCAACCCGACCTTTGGCCAGCCATTCGGTGGCAACGTCGAGCAACGCTCCGTCGGTCTGCAACTCAATATTCCGTTGTACAGCGGTGGCCTGACCAGTTCGCAGGTTCGCGAGTCCTATTCGCGACTGAGCCAGACTGAACAGCAACGTGAAGCCCTGCGCCGGCAAGTAGTGGAGAACACGCGCAACCTGCACCGGGCGGTAAACACCGACGTCGAGCAGGTGCAGGCACGCCGTCAGTCGATCATCTCCAACCAGAGCGCAGTGCAAGCCACGGAAATCGGCTATCAGGTGGGAACGCGCAATATCCTCGACGTGCTGGACGCTCAGCGCCAGCTCTACACCTCGGTACGCAATTACAACAACACGCGCTACGATTACATCCTCGACAACCTGCGCCTGAAACAGGCGGCCGGGACGTTGAACCCAGGGGATTTGCAGGATCTGTCGCGCTACTTGAAAGCCGACTACAACCCGGACAAAGACTTCCTGCCACCGGACCTGGCCAAGGCCGCACAGGAGCAGCTCAAGGCTAATCCCGGGTATTGAATTTTTGCGGCGGGAGCCGAGCGGGCTTTTTGTGGCGATGCTCGGCCCTAGTGCATCAACCTCCCCAACCCATCCAGCAAGCGCTTTAGCGCTCCTTGATTGGCGTGCATCACCTTGAGTCCCGCCTCAGCCATCTTCTGCGCATCGTGCGGTAACTCGAACAGCCGCTGTACTGCTACCGCCAAACCATGCGCATCGTCCACTTCCTGCAACGCTCCGGCCTCGCGCAACAGTGCAGCGATTTCGAGGAAGTTGAACAGGTGCGGGCCGCTCAGCACCGGTTTGGCCAGCGCGGCCGGTTCCAGCAGGTTATGCCCGCCGCTGGCCACCAGGCTGCCGCCGACAAAGGCACTGTCCGCCAGCGCATAGAGAAACAGCAGCTCGCCCATGGTGTCACCGAGCAACACTGAGGTGGTCGCGGTGACGGGTTCAGCCGAGGAGCGGCGTACGGTAGTAAAACCCAGTCGCTGACACAACTCGAACACCGGGTTGAACCTTTCCGGATGACGCGGCACCAGAATCAGCAACGCATCCGGATGGCTGGCGAGCAACTGTCGATGGGCCGCCAGCACCACCTCATCCTCACCTTCGTGGGTACTTGCGGCGATCCACACCGGACGTTCCATGGCTTGCCATTGGCGGCGCAAGTCGGTGGCGCGCGCCAGCAATTGCGGATTGATGCTCAGATCGAACTTGATAGAGCCGGTCACCTCGACCGTGTCAGGCCGCGCACCAAGATCACGAAAACGCTGCGCCTCAGCCTCGGTCTGCACCGCGAACCAGCTCATTTCGCCAAGCATCGGCTGAGTCAGCTTTGCAAAACGGCCATAGCCCCTGGCCGAACGCTGCGATAACCGTGCATTGGCCAGCGCCACGGGAATCCCGCGTTTGGCGCACTGATGAATATGATTGGGCCAGAGCTCGGTTTCCATGATCACCGCCAGTTTCGGCTGGACCCGTTCGAGAAACCGTGCCGCAGCACATGGCAAGTCGTAAGACAGATAGCAGTGTTGAATTCGCGGTTCGCCAGCGAACATCTCGCTGATCCGCTGCGAGCCAGTCGGGGTCATGCAGGTCACGGTGATTGGCAACTGTGGGTAACGTTCGAGCAAGCCTCGGATCATCGGTGCGGCGGCAATGCTTTCGCCCACGGAAACCGCGTGCACCCAGATCCCGCCCGGCTGCAGGGTTGGCAAACCAATGGAAAAGCGTTCGCCAATTCGCTTGGCGTAGGCCGGCGCCTTGCGCGCCCTTAGCCACAGACGCAACGCCACCAATGGCAGCCCGAGATAAAACAGCAAGGTGTATAGAGTTCTATTCATGGCGGCGGAGTTTATCGGTTTTTTAGCCGATCGCCTGCAAGTGCACGGCAAAACGTTCCGCCAGCCAGCGTGCGGCCGGACCAAGGGGCTCGTCGCGGCGCCAGACCAGCTCCACCACCAGCGCCGGCGGGGTCCATTCGCTGACCAGCTCGACCATCTGCCCCTGATACGCCGGGTACTGCACCACGTGCCGCGGTAACCAGGCCCAGCCCAGACCGCGCATCAGCCATTCGGCCATCACGTAGAAACTGTCGGCGCGCCAGACCTGCGGGCTGACCTGCTCGCCGCCTGGATATCCGCTCAACTGCGGGGCAATCAGCAATTGCCGATGCCGCGCTAACTGTTGGCGATTGACGTGCTTCTCGTTCGCCAGCGGGTGCCCGACCGCACACACGGTGACCATCTCAACGCTACCCAGAGCCCGACGCTCCAGGGCTTCGGGCATGTGCTCGTGGTGAAACAGCAAACCCAGGTCGGCGCGCCGCTCAACCAGCTTGCGCGCCACGTCACCTTGAGCACCGCTGGCCAGTTGTACTTCAACGCCGGGAAAACGCTCGGCCAACGCCTCAAGACTGTTGAGCACTGGCTGAAAAGGCATCGCTTCGTCCTGGGCCAGGCGCAAACGCGCTTCCTGACCGCGCATCAGCGCCAGTGCCCGGCCATTGAGGCGTTCGCACTGGCGCAAGACTTCCCGCGCCTCTTCCAGCAACGCGCTGCCGGCCTCGGTCAGACGCGGCTGGCGGCCACTGCTGCGTTCGAACAGGCTTACGCCCAGATCCGCTTCCAGCATCGCAATCGAACTGCTGACCGCCGACTGTGCCTTGCGCTGGTCGCGAGCCACTGCAGAAAACGAGCGTTGCTCGGCAACGCTGACAAACAGCCGCATCTGCTCCAGATTCCACTGAATGCTCATCACTCAACCCATCTTCAAATCAGATAGGTAATGACTTTACCCCATCTCCACAGTCTCTAGAATGCCGACCTCATCAAGCAGGCCAAAACACGAGGAACCGCCCATGAACGCTTACTACTACCTGGCCATCGCCATCTGCGCCGAAGTGATCGCCACTGTTTCGATGAAAGCGGTCAAAGGCCTCAGCACTCCGCTCCCCCTGCTGTTGATCATCGTCGGTTATGGCATCGCCTTCTGGATGCTGACCCTGGTAGTGCGCAGCATCCCGGTCGGTGTGACCTACGCGATCTGGGCCGGCATGGGCATCGTGATGGTCAGCATCGCGGCGCTGTTTATCTACGGGCAAAAACTCGACATCCCGGCAGTCGTCGGCATGGGAATGATCGTTCTGGGGGTGGTGGTGATCCAGCTGTTCTCGAAAACTGCCGGGCACTGAAAAAGCAGCAACGCTATGCAGTTTCGTAGCAGCTGACGAAGGCAGCGTTCAGCCGCGAAGCGGTTGCAATCAGTGTAATCCGGTGTTGCTGGCAGACCGAATTCAAACCATTTACGACTGCTGCGCAGCCGGACGCAGCCTTCGGCAGCTGCTACAGGGGGATCCGGTGAATATGAATCTGTATACTGCGCCCCTAGTCTGAACACTGAGGTCGCCGCATGCCATCCGTTATTTCCACCGACGTTCTGATTGTCGGCGCCGGGATTGCCGGCCTCTGGCTGAACGCGCGCCTGCGTCGCCAGGGCTTTTCGACTGTGCTGGTGGAAAGCGCCAGCCTCGGCGGCGGGCAAAGCGTGAAGTCTCAAGGGATCATTCACGGCGGCGCCAAGTACGCGTTGCACGGCGCGCTGACCGGCGCATCTGAAGCCATCGCCGACATGCCACGCCGCTGGCGCGAAGCCTTGGCGGGTACCGGCGAGCTGGACCTGTCCGGTGTACGCCTGCTCTCCGAAGCCCACTATCTGTGGTCCCCCGGCACGATTGCCGGCAATCTCACCAGTTTTTTCGCCAGTAAAGCCGTGCGCGGCAGGGTCGATCAGGTCAAGGGCGATCAACTGCCGCCAGCGCTGCAAGACCGCCGCTTCAAGGGCAAGGTCTATCGGCTGGCGGAGTTGGTGGTCGACGTGCCGAGTGTTATCGAGCGCCTGGCCCAATTGGCCGGTGATGGCCTGCTGGCCGGTCAGACAATCGAGCCTCTTGTGGAAAACGGCGAACTGGTCGGACTGCGGGTCGATCGGCGGGAAATCCGCGCGCAACGCATTGTCCTCAGTGCTGGCGCCGGCAATGCCGACTTGCTCGCGGCTTTGGGTCTGAGCCAGCCGGCGATGCAACGTCGGCCATTACACATGATCATCGTCAAAGGCCCGACCCTCAAACCTCTGTACGCCCACTGCCTGGGTGGCGGGCCGAAGCCGCGAATCACTGTCACCACGCACCCGGCGGCCGATGGCCAGTGGGTCTGGTATCTGGGTGGTGATATCGCCGAAGCCGAAGGCGTCGCCCGTGAACCGGCTGCGCAAATCACTGCGGCGCAGAAAGAGCTCGGCAATCTGCTGCCGTGGGTCGACCTGAGCCAGGCGCAATGGGCGACCTTGCGGGTTGATCGGGCGGAGCCGGCGCAATCGGGCCTGACCCGTCCAGACAATGCCTTCCTCGCCGAACAGGATCGTCTGTTGGTGGGCTGGCCAACCAAACTGGCTTTGGCGCCGGACTTCGCCGATCGCGTCCTGGCCGCGCTGGACCGCGACGGCATTCAGCCAAGCCATGCGGCGGCCTTGCCCGAACTGCCGAAGCCGCCGATGGCACAAGCCGTCTGGGAGCAGCTGTTGCCATGAGCCAGGCCACCTTGCACGACCTGCATCGCCCACTTGGCAGCACCGGCCTGCTGGTCTCGCCGCTGGGCCTGGGCACCGTCAAACTGGGTCGCGACCAAGGGGTGAAGTATCCCAATGGGTTCCAGATTCCCGACGATGACGAAGCACGAATGCTGCTCAAACTGGCTCGCGACCTGGGTATCAACCTGATCGACACCGCCCCGGCCTATGGCCGCAGTGAAGAGCGACTCGGCCCGTTGCTGCGCGGCCAGCGGCAAGAGTGGGTGATTGTCAGCAAGGTCGGCGAGGAGTTCGCCGACGGCCTGTCGCACCACGATTTCAGCGCCGAACACACGCGCTTCTCGGTCGAGCGTAGCCTGCAACGCCTGGAAACCGATTTCATCGATCTGGTGCTGGTGCACTCGGACGGCAACGACCTGGCCATTCTCAACGACAGCGAGGTCTACCAGACCCTGGCCGAGCTCAAACGTGAAGGCAAAATTCATGGCTTCGGCTTTTCCGGCAAGACCGTCGAAGGTGGTTTGAAGGCTCTGGAGCAAGGCGATTGCGCCATGGTCACCTACAATCTCAACGAACAGGCTGAGCGGCCGGTCATCGACTATGCTGCCGCACACGGCAAAGGCATTCTGGTGAAAAAGGCTTTGGCCAGCGGTCATGCCTGCTTGAGCCCGGGTGTTGACCCGGTCCGCGCCAGCTTCCAATTGCTGTTTGAGCATCCCGGTGTTGCCAGTGCTATTGTCGGGACCATTAATCCGCTGCACCTCGCCCACAATGCGGCGACTGTCGCGCAGGTTTTGCGCAGAAACTGACGCCGCCGCCGCGGCCGCCCCCGACGCAGGAAGGAGCTGAGATGCCGCGCACGCTCATTAGAAAGAACCCCAGCAACTTCAAAACCCTGCCGCTGATCGTCGAAGCGACTCCCGAAGGCCTGAGCTATCAGAGCATCGGGATGCCGCTGAATTTTTCGCAAACCCTGCAGCGTCGTCGCCCGGTCATGGTCGCTGACGCCCAGCGTTTTTCTCTCGAACTGGCCAACCTCGGGGTATCGGTTCGTCTGACCCTGCATTGGCAGAATCGTGATTACTGGGTTTTGGTTCGCCAACGACGTCAGGACCGTGGTGATGTCGTGCTCAAGCTGATCTCCGGTTATGTACCGGCCCACGAATTGAACCTGCCGCTGCACACCGCGATTCAGGAGATCGCTGAAGAGTGCCTGCTGGAAACGCCTGAAGGCTGGCTCAGCGGGCGCTTCAACGACACCTGGCTGCCGGCGCCTTATTCGACCGCGCTGCATTACCGCGAAGCCCTGCCCTTTCGCCTGACGCCATTCTCCGGCGCGGCGCGGCCGGTGCGTTGCGCCAATATGCAACTGATCGAACGCCCAAGAGCCTACGTACATCTGCCCACGGCTTCGCTGCAGTTGATTTACGACTTGCGTCTGGATGTTCCGAAAGAAGCCAAATCACTGAGCCTGTTCCACGTCGATGAGCGTCTGGAGGGTGATCAACTGGTCGCTCGCCTGGACCGCAAACGGCCTGACCTTTATCTGATGCCGCTTGAGGATGGCGAGCCCTTGGCCGAGCTCTATACCTTGAAAAAGGGTCATCTATACGCGGCCAGCACTCGTGGCCTGTATCTGGCAGAAAGCTTTGCCCGGCAGGACGGCTGGCTGGTGCGCGATGAGCGGATTCGCTGGAAGGACTGGCTCAAGCAGCAAGGCTTGAACCACCCGGCGAATGATTCAGGTTTCAAACGCCTGACCGGCAAGGCGCGGCAGCTGCTGAAGAAGATCGTACCCAGGAGCGTTGCACGCTAACCTGTGGCGAGGGGGTTTGCCCCCCTCGCCACAATGACCGCGCAGCTTCAGTTATTACGAATCTTCTCGACGATCGCCGTGGTCGAGCTGTTTTCAACCAGCCCCAGCACCTTCACCGTGCCGCCATAAGCGCTGACGATGTCCGCGCCCACAACCTGGTCGATACCGTAATCGCCACCCTTGACCAGCACATCCGGCTTGACCTGAGCCAGCAGATTTTCAGGTGTACCCTCAGGGAAGCTGATGACCCAGTCCACCGCGCCCAGACCGGCCAATACCGCCATGCGCCGGTCGACACTGTTGATCGGTCGACCCGGCCCTTTCAGGCGGCTGACCGAAGCATCGTCATTGACCGCAACGATCAAGCGATCGCCTTGCGCCCGAGCTTGCTCCAGATAGGTCACATGCCCGGCATGCAGGATGTCAAAGCAACCGTTGGTGAAGACAATCTTCTCTTTATGCGCGCGCGCATCGTCGATTGCCAGCAACAACTGGTCGAGGCTCAACACACCACGCTCGGAGCCTTCCTCGCGCTGGATGGCGCGACGCAGTTCAGGCGCACTGATCGCCGCCGTACCCAACTTGCCGACTACGATACCCGCCGCCAGATTGGCCAGAGCCACGGCATGCGGCAACTCTTCACCGGCAGCGATAGCTGCTGCCAAGGTGGAAATCACGGTGTCGCCGGCACCCGTCACGTCGAACACTTCACGAGCACGAGCCGGCAAATGCAACGCCGGTTGATCGGGGCGCAACAGCGTCATGCCGTGTTCGCCACGGGTCACCAGCAAGGCACCCAGCTGGAGATCGTGCATCAATTTAGCGCCCTTGGTCACCAACTCATGCTCATCGGTGCAACCACCAACGATGGTTTCGAACTCACTGAGATTGGGCGTGATCAGGCTGGCACCGCGATAGATCGAAAAGTCTTTGCCTTTCGGATCAGCCAACACCGGAATACCACGCGCGCGCGCAGCCTGGATCAGCACCTGATGATTTTTCAACGCGCCTTTGCCGTAGTCGGACAGCACCAGCACCTTGATACCCTCAAGCAGCTCGTCGACCTCGGCAGCCAATGCCAGCGCATCAGTGGCGAAGGGTTCTTCGAAGTCGATCCGCAGCAGTTGCTGGTGACGACTCATGACCCGCAGCTTGACGATGGTTGGCTGGTGGGGGATGCGCTGGAACAGCGCCCGCACACCTGCACCACGCAGACTGTTGGCCAGGCTATCGGCGGCCTCGTCATCACCGGTCACACCGACCAGGGAAGCGGGTGCGCCGAGAGCGGCAATGTTCAAGGCAACGTTGGCGGCACCGCCCGGGCGGTCCTCGATTTGCTCGACCTTGACCACCGGCACCGGCGCCTCAGGGGAAATCCGTGAGGTACCACCATGCCAGTAACGGTCGAGCATGACATCGCCGACCACCAAGACAGGGGCTTGATCGAATCGCGGCATGGACAACTTCATGGAGCAACCCACATACAGAATGAACAGGGGCGCGATATTAACACAGGGTGAACGCTACCTAGTTCGACGGCTTCAATAGGCTGGAATCACACGAAAAACCTGCTCACTTTTTGAGCAGAGCATCCATCACACCCTGGATTGCATCCGACAGTTCCACCTCGTCGGTATTGATCTCGCAGTCAGCCTGCTGCGGTGCTTCATAAGGGCTGTCGAGGCCGGTGAAGTCCTTGAGCCGCCCTTGCAGCGCTGCTTGATACAGTCCTTTGGGGTCACGCCGGGCGCAGATATCGAACGGTGTGCTCACATACACCTCAAGAAATTCATCCGGGCCGAACAAGGCGCGGGCCGCGGCACGATCGGCACGAAACGGTGAAATCGCCGAGACAATCACAATCAACCCGGCGTCGACCATCAACCGCGCCACTTCGGCAATGCGCCGGATATTTTCCTTGCGCGCCTCGGGGCTCATGCCCAGGTCATTGCATAGTCCATTGCGCACGTTATCGCCGTCGAGCACAAAGGTGTGCAGACCACGCTCATTGAGCTGCAGCTCAAGGGCATTGGCCAGGGTCGACTTGCCAGCACCGGACAGCCCCGTCAGCCAGACACAACGCGGCTGCTGATTCTTGAGTGCCGCCCGGGCGGTTGGCGACAGTGACATTGCATAGGGGCGGATCTGCGGAGGCTGCTCGTAGATAAACGACGATTTATTCATAGCCGAGCATCTCATAGTCACGCTGGTAGACCCGACGCACCAGACGGCGAGTGTGTGCCGAGCAAAAATCACGAGCGGGCGTCGATTGGCGATGCCGGGAGCGATTCAAATGGGGTAATGGCGAGACACTCCCAAAATGCTCGCACAACAGTTGAAAGTCACGATCCAGGTGTTCCTGATAACCCACGAAATCCATCGCCATATGCCCCATGGAGTCGACCAGGAAGTCGGTCTGGGCGGCGAAATGCAGCTGCTTCTTGATATTATCTGGATGCAGCCAGCGACCAATAAAATCATCGAAGTCACGGTAATGACTGACCAGCGTCTGGGCCAGTCGGTCGCGCCGCCCCAGGTCGTTGCAACGCAGGAAAGCGTAAGCCGAATAGGCCCGCTCCAAAGGGTCACGAACAAAGGCGAATTTGAAACTGCGGGAAAACTGCTCGGGAAATTGCTGTTCGTACCAATACAGCGGCAAATGCCCTGGCATCCAGCCGTCGAATAGCGCGGAGCAAACGCTGCTCCCTGCACACTTGGGGACGTGAATGAACACACAGGAGCGCTGCTGGAAAGCCTGAGGGAAGCGCACATTGGCCGACATCGACTTGTTCACGACTTGCCGATCCACAACCGACAAACGCCCCAGCAGAAACGCTCGTTGCTGTTTGGGTAATAACTTCCATAAGAAGCGCTGCAACATTCCGGTACCCACACGAGGCGGATAGCCACCCCGAAGCCAATGATTCATGCTAGAACCGTAGCAGGTGAAATGCGGAAATTTATTTAGACATAGTCAAGAATGTAAGGATATGGATACAAACGCCCTGAGCGCGTTGCACGCCGAGGCGGTTTCAGGGTGAGCATGGCTCACCCTGAAGTGGGTATCAGGCGATACCTTGCGGTGCGGGCGCATCGAGGCCCAGTGCATTCAATCGAGCGTAATAGCCATTCTTCGCCAGGAGCTCGGAATGGGTACCGCGCTCGACAATCCGGCCCTGATCCATGACCAGGATCAGGTCGGCTTTTTCAATGGTCGACAAACGGTGGGCTATCACCAGCGTCGTACGGCCTTTCATCACCTGATCCAGAGCTGCCTGAATATGCCGCTCGGATTCGGTATCAAGGGCTGACGTCGCTTCGTCGAGAATCAACAGCGGGGCGTTTTTCAACAGCGCCCGGGCAATCGCAAGACGCTGACGCTGGCCGCCGGACAACAGCACACCGTTCTCTCCCACCTGGGTGTCCAGGCCTTGAGGCAACTGCGCGATGAAGTCCATGGCATAGGCATCCTTCGCTGCCTTCTCGATATCTTCGCGGGGAGCACCAGCGAGGTCTCCGTAGGCAATGTTGTTGGCCACAGTGTCACTGAACAAGGTGACATGCTGCGTCACTTGAGCGATATGCCGACGCAGGTTCAGCAGCTTGTACTGCTCGACCTCAGTCCCATCGAGAAGAATCTCGCCTTTATCGTGGTGATAGAAACGCGGAATCAGATTGGCCAGGGTCGACTTGCCACTCCCTGAACGGCCAACCAGCGCGACCATTTGCCCCGGGTCGACAGAAAAACTGATGTCATCGAGCACCTGACGGTCGGTACCCGGGTAGGTGAAGCTGAGGTGACGCACCTCGAGTCGCCCCGTGACAGAGTCACGCTCGACACTGCCTTTGTCGATTTCGGGCTCCACATCCAATTGCTCGAAAATGCTCTCGGCACCGGCAACGCCCTTCTGGATCGTCGAACTGACTTCCGAAAGCTGCCGAATCGGTTTAGGCAGCAAGCCGGCAAGGGTGATGTACGCCACCATGTCGCCCGCCGACGCATCACCGCGCAGCGCCAACACCAGGAACATCAGCACTGCCATGGCGGTGTAGATCACCAGCTGCAGCATCGGCGTGTAGATGGCGCTGGTACGGGTCATGCGCAGTTGCTTGTCGGTGTTGCTCTGACTCGCGCGCTCGAAACGGTCGCGCTCGTAGATTTCACCGCCGAAGCTGCGGACCACGCGATAACCCTGGATGGTCTCGGAGGCCACATGGGTCACGTCGCCCATCGCCACCTGGATCTTCTTGCTCTGCTTGCGGAACTTGGAGCTGGCGCGACTCACCATGAACGCAATCAGCGGCAGGATGGCAACCATCACCAGTGTCAGACGCCAGTTCATGATCAGCAGGGAGATAAACAGGAATACAACCGTCATGCCCTCCCGGAACACGACCTTGATCGCATCTGTCGCCGCTCCCGTGACCATGGTCACGTTGAACGTGATGCGTGAAATCAGATGCCCGGAGTTGTGCTTATCGAAGTAACGATTCGGCAGCACCAGCAGGTTGTTGAACAGCTGCACGCGCAAATCATGAACCAGGCCCAGCGAGACCCTGGCCAGGAAGAAGTTGCCCAGGAATGAACCGGCGCCCTGCCACGCGGCGATCAGAATGATCAGCAAAGGGACTGCATGCATCAATTGCAGATCGCGCAGATAGGGGATCGAGGGGAACAACGCGGCCTCGGGATTGGACAGGCCATCGACGAAATACTTGAGCACGTAGCCAAGCATCGGCTGAGTCGAGGCGAAAACCAGGAAGCCGATAATACTCAGCATGAACAGACCGATGTAAGGCCGCACATAACCGAGGAGTCGGAAGTAGATTTTCAAGCTCGAAGGGCTTGCGGAGAGACTGGAGTCGGTCATATCACGCGAAGTTTTCAAAAAAAGGATGCTGACTTTATCACAGCTTCTTCCGGTCTCAGCCGGGATCGTTCGAACCGGGCGCTCGGTGGCAATATTCCGGCGGACCAGGGTAGATAGATGCGCTAGTATTATCGGCCCTTAATCGGAATACAGTTCATCATGCCATCCAGCAGGATCAACACCAACGCGGCCCGGGTTTTCGATTTCATCTGCCTGTGGGTGCTGCCTCTCGGCTTTTTTCTTTTGCTTTGCGGGCTGTTTTTTCTGCCTGCGCGCGGCGCCCATCAAAAGCTGTTTTACGGCCTGGTGAGCGCCCCTGCCCTGATCGCCCTGTGCATACGCCCCAGCGAACTGAAGATCATCCTGAGAGAGCCGCTGGTTCAGGCATTCCTGCTTTTTTCCGGCTGGGCGCTGCTGTCGCTGAACTGGAGCCCTACGCAAGCCAGCCTGATAAGCCTGGCAAAACCACCGCTGTATATTTTCATGCTCTTTGCTGGCGCCAGCCTCCTGCTGCGCTACCGCGCTGAAAGCCTCAAGCCCGTCCTGCTGGCCGCGGCCCTGATTGCGTTGGCCGCCAGTGTGTTCGATCTTTATATTTTCCTGTCGCACTATGCACCGGGCGATCGGATGATCGGCGGGGGCGCCTTTGACAACCCCTTGCTCAGCTCCCACCTGTTCGGTTTTTTCTGCACTTACTGGTTTTTTCTGGGCATGACCGTGCGCAACCCGAAGCTGCTGCTCGGCATTGCCCCAGCCTTTCTGATCATGTTCGCGGCCGCCCTGGCAACCAGTTCCAGAACGCCTCTGGTTGCCATCGCCATGGCAGGCCTCTGGCTGGCATTCATTTGCTGGAACCGTCGTTCGCTGTTGCTGCTGGCCATCATGGGCGTCACTGCCGCAAGCGTGCTGGCCGCTTTCCCGGAGATGATCCTGGCCCGCGGTGACTCCTACCGCTTCGAAATCTGGAGACAGGCGCTGCATCTGATCGCTGATGCGCCCTGGATTGGCCATGGCTATGACGCGACCCTGAGCATCGATCCAGGGGTTGGGTATCCCTTCAGCGAACCCCATAACTTTGCCTTGGGCGTACTCTTCTATGTCGGCATCATCGGGCTTCTGCCCTGGCTGGCCATGCAGCTTCGAGGGCTGTTCGACTGCTGGCGCCAGCGCTCGCAACCGCTGTTTATCCTGGCGTCGGCCCTGATGGTATTCGGTATAGGGGCCAGCCTGACAGAGGGTGGCGATATCCTCTACACCCCCAGGGAGCATTGGTTCCTGCTGTGGATTCCGCTGGCACTGATGGCCGCGCTGAGCATTGCGCAGCGTACCAATCGTCTGTCGAGGCTTGCGGTTCGCAGCCTCACTGCCGACGACGCTCAACGCATGACAGCCAACGCTCAGGTGGTCGAAGAAGACGGCCTTGGTCCCAAAGTCCTCAAGCTCGAGGATGGCAGTTTTCTGAAGCTGTTCCGTGCCCGCAGCTGGTATACCTATGGCAGCTACTACCCCTATTCCGAGCGCTTCGCCGAAAACAGCCAACGCCTGGCCCGTGCAGGCCTGAACACCCCACCGATCCTCGAGCTGTACCACATGCCCAATGGCAGCAGCGCCGTACGCTATCTGCCCCTGTCAGGCAGAACCCTGCGCCAGGTGCTGCAAGGCATGCCCAGCGTGAGCGTTCGCCAGGCACTGGTGCAACGTTTCGGGAGTTTTCTGGCAGAACTGCACGAACACGGGGTCTATTTCCGCTCATTGCACCTTGGCAACGTTCTTTTGCTGGAGGACGGCGGGTTCGGCCTGATCGATCTGGCGGACTTGCGCCTCCTGCCCTCGTCCTTGAACCTGGAGCTTCGTCGACGCAACCTGCGCCATATGCAGCGTTATACGCAAGACCGCTGCTGGCTGTTCGACGCGCACTTTACCGATCTGCTTCGGGGCTACGCCATCCTGGCACCGGACAACGCAGTCAAATGCATGCACAAGCAAGTGCACGCCCTTGGTCTGGCGAGCTGATTGAACCTGTGGCGCCTCCTCGCTACTGCCGGCACACTATCCGAACAGGCCGTAGCGAAGGCGCGCAGCCAGCCGGCCCAGGAGTTGTCGGGTCTTGAGCTTGGGCTTGCGTACCACCTGCTCGATATCACTCATGACCATCAGGCTCTGCCGGGCCAGCAGGGGCCGCACAAGGAACGCGCGGGTCATGGGCAGGAGACTTTCCGAGTAATACCAGTCGAGCGGCAGCCCGCTGAGCGGGGCCTCCTGCAGGATCCGATCATAGAGCTCTGCCCTGACCACGTAGGCATGAGCCAGGCGCACCCGGTTGACCGCCACCAGGTTGGCTGAAACATTGCGCGCCTGCCCGCCCTTCTTCAGCGTGCCCCCCAGGTACAGCATGGTCCAATCCCGCGACGACAACTGTGCTGGCACCCGACGCAGGACCGCAGGCGCATAGGACTCAAACTCGCAATCGTCCTCCAGGACCAGCACCTGCGGCCAGCCGCGAGCCTTGGCCATGGCAATCACGGCAAGATGGCTGCGCATGCAGGCCCAGGTAGCGCGCAACTTGTGTTCGAACCTGTCGCTGTCGCCATCGACGCGCAGCAGAAATTCGCGCAGTTGCGGCGAAGGCGGGTCATCGTCCAGCCGATGCATCGATACCGCACTGAAGCGCTCGGCCTGCAGCCCCAGACTGTGCAAGTGTGCCTGTATGCGGGCCCAGCGATCTTTCCTGCTGTCGAGATTGATAACGCAGGCATGTGCAAAAGGCCAAATCATTTCCGCTCACCACCGCAACCGTGATTATTAATGTGCATGGCCTGACTAGCGGCTCCTACTGAACGGTGCCGTCAAGCACCTGAGAGGGCACAGGTTCTGCCTGCAGCAGACCGACCAACAACCCGATGGTGGTGTTCAATCCGTCTACCCCGTGCGCCAGGTGAAACTCGGCGAAATGCCGGGCCCGCTCCAGGCACTGCGAATAGTTGTCCCGGACCCAGGCTACCCGCTCGGCCAGCTCTGCTGCCGTGGTGACACGCTCGCCCAGGAAGCGCTCCTGGGAAAAAATGTCGTGATGTTCACCGGCATTGACATAAATGACCGGACGCCGCGCCAGCGCCGCCTCGATAACCGCGTTAGACATGATGTTCACCACGACCGAAGCCTGCTCCAGCGCTGCGGCCAGACCGACTCCACGGTCCAGGACCTGCACGTTGGGCAATGCAGCGGCGGCGCCGTGCCAAAACGGCACATGGCTACGCGGATGCGCCTTGATCAGCATCCGGTACTCCGGGTGCTGCGCCGCCCAGTCGCGCAACAGGGCGTAGGTTCGCTGGTAACCGCGCTCCTTCTCTTTGTCCGGACCGACGCCCAGGACCAGCAGCACCTGTCGCTCGGGGTCGGGCGCCGGCAGGTCGTAGGCAACGTCAATCATGTGCGAACCGGACAGTACCGCATTCGAACTGCCGAAGCGCAGCGGGCGGGACTGCAGGGCCTCCAGCGAACTGCGACCGAACATGAAGTAGTAATCGTAGTCGTTCATGCCCAGACGTCTCGAAGACTCGACCGTGGTCGCGTGCGCCAGGTGCACCAGCAGGCGATCGCGCCGGTTCAGCGCCAGGCGCAGGAAAGGCGCATACAGGCTGCCGTTACGGTCGTTGAGCAGAATCTTCGGCTGGTGGCGAGTCACCAGCCACTCGGCATGCGCGGCATAGCCAAAATAGCGCAGTGGCACCGACTGCTGCGGATGCTTGAGCAGACGCTGGGCAAGAATGGTCTCTGGCACCTGCAGCGCGGTTTCCACCAGTGAATGACCACTAGCACGCAGGGCCGCAATCAGCAGTTTCTTGCGCTGCAAGGCAATGACTTTGGATGCCGACTGCAGCAACAGGAAATCGCAGGGCTCTGCCACGACCTCGGCCGCCAGGCGCGCCTGCGCCCTCCAACCGAACAACCAGTCTGCGCAAGCGTCCCGGCCAAAGCGCAAGAGGCTGCCCAGCCAGGAATGACGCTCGCGCAACCGCCGCCAGCGATAGCGGTCCAGGGCATGAGCCTTGTCGGCCCAACTGTCGCCGGAAACATCCAGGATCATGCCAACCTCAATACACAGCAGCCGTAGTACGTCGACAAGCGAGCCCCTCCCCGCTCGATCCTGGGCAGCTTGCGAATGGCGCGCCTGGCCCGTTTAGCGAAAAAATCCTGAATCCATCCCACCCTGGTTCCTCCGCCGCTATTTGGCACTTGAACGAATACCCAGCGCGCTCTTCACGGTGTAACCCGCCCAGCGCATCAGGCCTCGAAAGGTTTTACGGGTCCACCACCTGAACGGGATAGTGGCCAATAACTCTCGCGCCAGAACAGTGTCGCGGTTGGCGGTTTTAAGAAACATCGAGTTGAGCGCCTTGTACTTCACGGCTTCATACTCGGGATGATCGCTGAACAAGGCGAACGTGCGCAGAATGTTGTCGATCATGAAGCGGTTGTTCTTATAGGTATTGGTCTCGTGTTTGCGGTAGCGCGCCATCACCACACCTAACCCATCGATGTAATACCCGGCCCGGGTGATCTTCAACTCGATCAGCAGGTCCTCCAGGCGGATGCTCGGATCGAACCCACCCACCTTTTCCAGCGCCTGGCGACGAATCAACAGGGTGGGGGCCGGTGGATAGGGCTTGCGCTCCAGGAACATGTCGTCGAAATCCAGACGACGAAACGGCACATCCCGTCGCTGACGATGTTCCGGAAACAACTTACCGTTCGAATCGATCAATTCGATATTGCCGGCACAGATGCCCACTTCGGGCTTGTCCGCCATGTGCGCCACCTGAATCGCAATGCGATCGGGCATCATGATGTCATCGGAACCAAAAGGGGCAATGAACTCGCCCTTGGAACGCGCGATGGCGTCGTTGAGGGTGTTGGTCAATCCCTGGTTTTTCTGGACCCGGAAATCGAAACCGTGTTCGGCCTGCAACCGGGTTATCCGCTCGACGCTGTCGTCCGTGGAGCCATCGTCGACAACCAGCAATTCAATGGGACTATAGGTCTGCGCCAGTACGCTGAGGATACTTTCCTCAATGTAGGGGCCATGGTTGTAGGAGGCGATAATCACCGTAACCAGCGGAGAGTGACTCGTCATGCTTGCTCCTTGCCCGCCTGGCGCAGCCCGGACTGAATAAGATCCAGGTACTCCTGACGGAACACGTCGATATCGTGCTGTTCTCGCAGATAACGGTAGGCCTGCTCACCTTTGGTTTTGAGGTCCTCGTCCGAAAGCCCCAGATACGTATCCAGCGCCCTGACAAGAGACGGGACATCCGCAGGCTCGACGGCAAGACCGCCAGCGCCCTGAACAAGCGGAAGCATGGCCGGTACATTCGAGGCAATCACCGGCAAATGGCCGCTCATGCCTTCGAGTAACGCCAGGCCCAATCCCTCGGCCAACGAGGGCATGGTCCAGATATCGAACGCGCGAACATACTGCAGAGCGTTTTCCTTGAACCCCAAAAGATGCGCACGACCGCCCAGACCCAATCGCTCAATCTCACAGCTCAAACGCGCTTCTTCACGACCGGCGCCGATGATCGCCAGTTGCGTCTGGGGATATTTGTCTTTAAGCGCGGCAAAAGCCTGCAATAAATAGGTATGCCCTTTAACCGGCACCAAACGCCCAAGCGCGCCGATCAAGCGTACCGACGGATCAATCCCCAACAATTCACGAGAACGCTCACGCGAGTGCTGCAAGCTTTCAGCCTGCTCGATATCAATGGCATTGGTAATTGCAAAGGTATTGCGGTCAGTGAAGCCGCAATCACAATCCAGCAAGTACTGTTTGACGGCCGGCGACACGCCGACAAAACGCCAGTGGCCGTCGACGAGGCTTTGGGTCTGACGCCGCCGGTAAAAACGGTCGTACTCGCCGAAGCCATGAGAAATACCGATACACAACGGTATTTTCAGCCAGCGATTGAGTTGCAGCAGCATGTTCACCGGCTTGAAGCGGTTGCAAATGACCACATCAAACTTTTCTTTTCGGCAAAACTGATACAACCGCCACATGGCTCGCAGGCGCATTCCCTTCAGGGACTTGTCGGTAAATTCGAAATAGACCGAGCGATCGGCACGGCTCACTGCCTCACCCTGCCCCGGCCGACCGCGCAAAAACGCCGCGGTCACTTCATAACGCTCTACCGGCAGGGCTTTGACGATCTGCTCCGCAAGGTCGGCAAAATCGTGTGCTTTAACGTTGTAGTCCGGCTGCAGCTGCAGGACCTTGGAACGCTGACTCATAGCTCATCCCCGATCAAAACCTATTGCATCAATGACCCAGGCCGACTCGGCAGCCAATCCTTTTACGTGCTCAGAATCGGGGTCAGCCAACCCTGACCACTCATTGCGTTTCCAGCAAACGAAGTGGAAATACGGAAACGAGCGATCGCCATCACGATCATTGGTCAGCTGACCGTCACGCCAATACCAGAATTTGGGGAAACGATCGCTGCCATCATGCCACTTGATAACCCCGCCAGGCGTGCTGAACGCTTCGGTAAACTCACTCCGTCGCCGCCACGGATTGAACTTGCCGACCAGCTTGAAAAACGGCTTGGGAAAGTTCTTGCGCCAAAGGAAGATCCGGCTGAACGCTCCTTCATCCAGAGCATGGTGCTGCTGATCGGTAAACCGTTTTTGCCAGTTCTCGATCCGCATGAAGCACTCACGTTGGCGAGCGGTATTGCGCATCAGGCACAGGTGCCCGGCGACCCGCCGCTCATGGGTCGAAAACAGGTCATAACCGGCCAATCGCTCAGCCGTGAAGTAGCGACGCAGGTCACCATACACCAGATCAATATCGCCGAAAGCCCAGAAATCGTAACCCGCCAGGCGATCGACATGGATATGGCCGAGTGCTGGTTTGATGTCACAGAGTTTGTAAGCCGCATCAGGCGAAAAATCGATATTCAAGCGTCGCGATACCAATTGGCAGTATTCGCTGAAACCGATGCTCTCGATTTTTACGTTGTCTGGCAGGTTCTGCGCACTACCGCAGTCACTGAACAACAGCCAGTCGATATCCGCATTGCGCCGGCAGCTTTCGAGAAAGAACGGCATCCAGAACGGCCAGCGACCGAAATAAGGAATAATGAAAAGAATGCGGGGGCACGGATTAATCACAGAGAGCTCACTACAGAGAAGAGAATACGAGGCGATGCTATACCCGTGCGGCTTTATTTATGCTTCAAAAACCATAACAGCTCATGACGTCTGACAGACTTGCGAAAAAACTCGTTCTCTCCAAAAGGCGACGGCGCTCTGCCAGCCAGAAGCCACTGTATCGAGCGGCGCAAACGACGCTTGAACGGCAGTCGCGGTTGCAGGTCATGCATCATCCCCAACGCCATTGCTTTATCGCGCTGCTGCGCGACAGACAAAGGCAATGAGCACGGCTGCAGTACTTGCGTCGAGTCGAACACCGGCGGCAAGGCGATGCCGGCACCTGAGTCGCCCATCGGCCAGCGATCATTGTCATGCAGGTGGTTGGCATACCCAAGCAAGGTTGTAGGCTGCCAGTCCAGCCCCTGCAACGCTTCCAGCACCGCAGCCTGAGCACAGCGGTGGTCCGGGTGCGGGTCCAGCGAGGGGTGCGGCAGCACAATGACTTGCGGGCGAGCCTTGAGCAGCAACTCGCGTAAATCGGCCAGCAGATTATTCCAGGTCGGTGCGCCGTCGCTGTCGCCGGGCAGGGAGAACGGGTTCAATTGGCGGAACAGCCGGGTATCGCTCAAGTCCGCTTCCCGGGAGGCCATTGGCTGATCCGGCGCAGCCTGCATGGCGGCCAGTTGCAAGCAGAAATACCCCAACTGCACGCAATGTGCCTCGGGCACCCCCGCCCAGCGCGGCACGGCAATGCTGTCCCAGGCACGCAAACGGCCCTTGATTCGCGCCGCATCGACAGGGTTCAGCCCCATCTGTTGATAGTGTTCAGCTTCGATCTCACCGGCCGTCAAAGTGACGATCCAGGCTTCATCGGCCTGGCTGTACAAACCGAAGGCAGCCAGTTCGGCATCATCGGCGTGAGGCGCAATGACCATCACCCGTTGACGACGGTAGTCGGGATACCGGAATGACCACAGCGTCGGCTCACCGAGCAGTCGGCAAAAGCGTCCGCGAAGGCGCAACTCGCCGCTCGTCAGAGGTCCGGCCAAGCCACTGAGATTCAGGTAGCGCACGCCATTCACGCCGCGTTCGAAGGTCTGTCGGTCCGGGCTCTGGGTACCCGTCAGTTCAACGGCCGGGTCCAGGAAACGCCCCAGCCAGCGACTCTTGACCTGGATCGCCAACACCAGGGTTTCGTCGCCAGTCAGGCTCGATGATTCGTCCAGAAGTACACGCCCACCGTCGAGGCGGACCTTGAGCTTTTTGCTGTCAGCCGGGAAGCCGTAGTCGTAATCATCTTTGACCGAGTAGAACAGATGGTCGGCGAACCACGCCTCGTGGGCCACCCAGGCCAGCACGCCGAGCAACAACGGCAGCCACCAGGCCACCAGCAGGCCAATCGCGATCAACAGCACCAGACCGATCAGCAAGCCGATACGCTTGTTGCGCCGATGGCGCTTGAGCAATTGCTGCTTGCGACTCATACCTTGACTCATACTTCGAACACCGGCACAGGGTTGCACCAGCGGTCCTTGTATTCCCGGTCAGCGCGACCGAAGGAGAAACGCAGCGGCTTGCCAATCGCCCGGGCGTGCTCCCAGGCACTTTGGGTGTTGAGGAAACTCAGCACACTCCCCGGACTGAACTCGCGGGTCTCGGGGTCGACGCCACCGTTGATGTACTCGACACTGATCCACTCGGGAGCTTCGACGCGGTAGACCAGTTGAATCGCAATCGGCGCATCGTTGAGGAAAATCACCGAACCGATCAGCAGTTCGCGCAGCAGCTCGACCACCTCTGCCATACGCTCGGCGCCAGTGGCCGGGAAGCCCCAGCGACGCTGGAACAGGTCGCAATAGATAGCCGCCAGCTCGCGACTTGAAAACTCGCTGACCGGTCGCACCACCCCGCCTGCCTCTTCCAGCAAACGCAGTTCGCGACGCTGGTTGTAGCGGAATTTTTTCGACAGATCTTCAGGGGTGCGGGCCATGGCCAACTGCTCGACCTGCACTTTGAGAGAGACAAAACGGCCTTCATTCAGGGCCGAGAGATAGCGCCCGCGATGACGCAGAGGAACCTGCGCATCGGCGGCAGCCGGGAGGATCAGCTCAGCATTGCCAAGGTCGAACAGCCCTTTCTTGCCGCTGCGCTTGAGCACGTCCTTGGACAGGGCCAGATCACGGCCCCAGGTCGGAATCGCGGCTTTGAGCTCACCGTTTTGCTCCCAGGCCAGATAGCGCACCGGGATATCGGCCAACCGCGCCAGGCGCTCAACCACCAACGGATGCGTCGCGACGCTGCCGCCGAAGCGTTGCCAGGCATCGGTGTAAGTCGACGCATCGACAACGACCCAGCCGCGTTCGCGCCAGCCTTTAAATCGGTTGAGCATCAAACCCTCGCGGTCAGGTCGATAACGTGGGGCAAACGCCAGAACGCGTCACCCACCGCCCGATCCGAGAAGCTCTCACGCAAGCGATCGAGCATCAGCTCGGCGCAGACCTGACGCTGCTCGTCGTTCATATTGGCCAGACGCTGCAGTCCTTGAGCCATGTGCTCGGCATCGCCCAATGGAAAAAGAATGCCCACGCCTTCGACCACCTCCTTGGCGCCACCGCAAGCGGTCGCCAGCAAGGGCACGCCGGCAGCCATGGCTTCCAACAGCACCATACCGAACGGTTCATGGTCAGAGCTCAGGGCAAACACATCAAATGCGCGGAAATAGTGCCGGGCCTCTGGCACCTGGCCAAGGAACAACACGCGATCACCGATGCCCAGCTCGCGGGCCAGCGCTTTGAGGTCCTGTTCCAGGCGACCGGCACCGAGGATCGCCAGTTGGCTGTTCACCGGCAAACCTGGCAACGCGGCAGCAAACCCCCGCAACAGCGTGGCCTGATCCTTGTCCGGGTGCAGCCGTCCGACGTTGCCGACAATCCAGGCATCCGGCGACAGGCCCAGCGCATTACGAGCCTCAATGGCCGGCAACTGGCTGGCCTGCAAGGCCTCGATATCGATGCGGTTGTAGAGCGTCTGAATCCGCTCGGTCGGCCAGTTCGGCAGGCAACGACGCATGTCATCACGTACCGCGTCGGACACCCCAAGCAGGCTCAGGCGCTTGCGGAAAACATGCGCAAACAGCTTGCGGGTACGCCGCTGGTAATCACCAAACGCGTGGTGCACGCCGATCACCGGCAACGCGGTACCCAGCAAGGCGATATAGATCGGTTTGAAACGATGAGCGATGCAGAAACTGAAGTTACGCGACGCGGCAATCTTGCGCAGATCGCCAATCGCGCCCAGCTTCAGGCCACGAATGGCCTTGGAGCTGTATTCCATGAACAGCACCTCGTCAGAGGCGCAGCCCGCGGCGACCTCGGCATCGGCAACCCCGGTCAGGAACACCGTGGTCACCCGATAGCCGGTCCCCGCGAACAGACTGGCGTATTGCCGGGCACAGTCCAGGAACGGCCCGTCATAGCCGTGACAGAACTGCAGAACATGACGCTCAGCCGAGCGAGTCATAAGCGTCCACGCCGTCTTTGACCACAAGGATGTCTTCCATGATCAGATACTGCAGATCGGAACCGAAGAACATGTTCAGAGCGTCGGTCGGAGAGCAGATCATCGGCTCACCACGGCGGTTCAGCGAAGTGTTCAGCGACACACCGTTACCGGTCAGCACTTCCAGTGCTTTCATCATGTCGTAGTAGCGCGGGTTGTACTCGCGCTTGAGCACCTGCGCCCGGGACGTGCCGTCTTCGTGAACCACTTCCGGCACGCGGGTTTTCCATTCCTCAGACACTTCAAAGGTAAAGGTCATGAACGGCGCCGGGTGATCGATCTTGATCATCTGCGGGGCGACGGTGTCGAGCATCGACGGGCAGAAAGGCCTCCAGCGCTCGCGGAATTTGATCTGATGGTTGATCCGGTCAGCCACGCCAGTGGCACTCGGGCAACCGATGATCGAACGACCGCCCAATGCACGCGGACCGAACTCCATGCGCCCCTGGAACCAGGCCACCGGGTTACCGTCGACCATGATTTTGGCGATGCGCTCCGGGGTGTTGTCGATCTGACGCCAGGCCGGCTTGCTCGGGTGACGGGCACAGGCGGCGATCACGTCTTCGTTGCTGTAGGACGGGCCAAGATAGACGTGTTCCATCTTCTCTACCGGTACACCACGGGCATGGGAAACGTAGGCTGCCGCGCCGACCGCAGTACCGGCATCGCCGGACGCTGGCTGCACGAACAGCTCTTTGATGTCATCGCGGGCGATGATCTTCTGGTTCAGCTTGACGTTCAGCGCACAGCCACCGGCGAAGGCCAGCTTGCCGGTTTCCTTGAGGACGTCGCCCAGGTAATGGTCGATCATCTGCAACGCCAGTTTCTCGAACAGCGCTTGCATGCTCGCGGCGTAGTGGATGTAAGGTTCGTCAGCGATGTCGCCTTCGCGTTTCGGGCCCAGCCACTCGATCAGCTTCGGTGAGAAGTAGAAGCCCTTGCCCTTCTCTTTATAGCGCCGCAGGCCGATGACGTTGGCGTACTCGGTGTTGATCACCAGTTCGCCGTTTTCAAAACTGGCCAGACGCGAGAAATCGTACTTGCCGGCATCGCCATATGGCGCCATGCCCATGACCTTGAATTCGCCGTCGAGCATCTCGAAGCCGAGGAATTCAGTGATTGCGCCATACAAGCCGCCGAGGGAGTCCGGATCGAAGAACTCTTTGATCTTGTGGATCTTGCCGTTTTCGCCGTAACCGAAGAAGGTCGTGGCGTACTCACCCTTGCCGTCGATCCCCAGGATCGCGGTTTTCTCTTTGAAACCGGAGCAGTGGTAAGCGCTGGAGGCGTGAGCCAGGTGGTGCTCGACCGGTTCGATCTTGATTTTCTTCGGGTCGAAACCCAGTTGCTCAAGGCACCAGACGATCTTGTTGCGATAACGCTTGTAACGGCGGTTGCCCATCAGGATCGCGTCGAGGGCACGGTCCGGGGCGTACCAGTAGCGCTTGGCATAGTGCCAGCGAGCCTTGCCGAACAGGCTGATCGGGGCGAACGGAATGGCCACCACATCAACGTCGGAAGGCTTGATACCGGCCTGTTCCAGGCAGAACTTCGCCGATTCGTAGGGCATGCGGTTCTTTGCATGTTTATCGCGTACGAAGCGCTCTTCTTCAGCCGCTGCAACCAGCTTGCCATCGATGTACAGGGCTGCGGAAGGATCATGGCTAAGGGCGCCGGACAGGCCAAGAATCGTCAATGCCACAGGGGTCTAGCCTCTTTAGTCTGCATGCAGGCGGCGGGCGCCTGAGAAAAATGTGTCCTCGCAAAGCGGCGAGAAACAGCTAAAGGGCGGGATTATAGCGTAAAGACGGCGGGAATGACCCAGAGGTTGTTTGAGAACGCTTGTGGCGAGGGAGCCTCGCCACAAGTTTGCGCCTGAGCGGTGTACTTGCATGAGCGAGGCTTGCCCGCGATGGGCCGAAGGCCCGATCTACCGGGCGCCATCGATGGTCTTGGGCAACCGCTGATCAATCACTTGATACAGCGCACTGCCCTCAGGCCAATTGCGCATGAACCGAGCGCGATCCCGGGCGTAGGCCGGGGCGAAGCTGCTGGCCGAGTGGTGCTGACACATTGAGTCCAGATCGATCAACGCCCAACGGTCGTGATGCCAGAAAAGGTTATGGCCCTTGAAGTCACCGTGACTGATACGTTCGCGGATCAGCTCGGCGAACAAGTCATCCAGCGCCTGCAACTCGACCTGCGGCGCGTCACCGCTTTCAACAAACGGCGCAAAGCGCTCGATGATGTCCGGCCCGGGCAAGTACTCGGTGATCAAGTAGGCACGGCTACGCAACCAGAGAAAACGCCGTTCCAGTAACGCCAGCGGCTTGGGTGTGGCAATCCCCAGGAACGTCAGGCGATTGCCTTCACGCCATGAATGCCAGGCCCGGCTCGGGCGCCAAAAGCGCTTGAGCCAATGGGTGAAGCCCTTGATGTTGTAGCGCTTGATCACCAGCGAACGACCGGCCACCTCGACCCGCCCGACACTCGCGGCGCCGCCGGTTTTGTACAGGTGGCCCTGGTCGAGCAAGGCATCGGCCTGATCCAGCACTGACAGCATCGCCGACTCTTCCTCGCGACGAATCGCCCGCAAGACGAACGCACTACGCTGCACGCTGAACAGCGAGCAGTCACGACCAACCTTGTTGAGGATGTCGTTCAGGCGCCAGCTGCGTACTTTACTCACCTGTTTTTGCAGGGCTTCCAGCGGCAAGGCGTGTTCGCTATTGCTCAACAGATAATGCACCAGCAACTCTTCGGTGAACGGTTCAAAAGCCTTTGGCAGCTGCGCAAAGAAGACACCGAGGTTTTCCAGGACTTTTTGCCGAGACAGCGGCCTGCCCGCGTGCTCGACGCAGATCCCTGCACCGTCGATCAAATACAGCTGCCCCTGGTACCGCAGCAGGTTGTCCAGATGCAAGTCTTCCTGCCACAAGCCTTTGCTGTGCAGTTGACCAATGACCGCCAACGCCTCAGCCAGAACCGCTTGTTGCTCATCAGCCAACACCGGGAGCGCTTCGACGCGCTTCCAGGCATCACCCAGACTTTCAGCGCTTTCGAGAAAATCAAACAGCAACCAGCCGCCTTCGCCTTCCTTCAGGCCATCGGCCAATAGCAACGGCGTGGTCATGTCCTGGGCGGCGAGCAAACGCACGCCGTCCAGCTCACGCTGGAAATGCCGGGCCGCCTTGCGACCCACCAACAATTTGGCCAGGACCGGCCGCCCACGCCAAACGCCTACGCCGACATAACGCTGCCCCGGCAACACTCGCAACAAGCTGAGCAATTGTAACTGGGCCGGGCCGGCAGCATCCGCCAGTTCCAGACTCAGCGGCAGGCTTGGTGTGCGGCCGGCATTCTTCAATTCGGACAAACGCATCAATGGGTCTCCTTGTGGCTGCGCCGCGCGGTCAGATGCCGAACCCAGGCATCAATCATAGGAACGCTCAAAGGCTGATCCAGATGAGTGGCAAGCAAGCTCCAGCTTCAAGTCCGCCATCAGAGAGCATCTCCGTACCGCTGTTTACGCTCGTAAAGCTTGCCAGCCTTGCCTTCCAGTCGCGCGAGCAATGGCGCTTCGTCCCGCAGAATCTGCCGCAACGGCTGCTGAAAGTAGCCCTTGAGAAAACGCAGCTTGTCGCGGCGGGTCAGACCGATGTCCAGCGCCGAGAAATACAATGCCGCCAGATCCTTGTTGCGCCAGCGCAGGGTGATCTCCGGGCGGGTCTGGGCGCGGTGCAGGTCAATCACCGAGAGCTTCAAGTCGTCGGCAGTTACCGGTTTATCGGTGTGCAGCAGGAAATGGCAGATATAGCAGTCGCGGTGGTTGACCCCGGCTCGATGCATCATGCCGGTCATTCGCGCTACCTCAGCGATCAGCGCGCGCTTGAGCCTGGGCTCTGGCGGTTGCTTGACCCAATCAATGCTGAAGTCTTCGAGGCTGACGGTCGGCGCCAGCTCTTCGGTGACGATGAACGAATGCTGATCCGCCGGGTTGCTGCCGCGCTCGCCATAGGCGACGGCGGTCATGGTCGGCACGCCGACTTCATGCAGGCGTTCCAGCGCTCGCCATTCCTGTCCGGCACCGAGTACCGGCAGTTTGGCGGTGAGCAGATTCTTGAAGATTTCGCCCCAACCGATACCACGGTGGATTTTCACAAAGTAACCGCGCCCGGCGATTTCCGTACGCAAGGTACGGCGCGCCTCCAGCTCACGGTAAACCTGACCGCTGAGCCCCTCGACCTCAGCGAACGCGTCGCGCCCGGCCCAAAGGGCCTTGAACGGTTCGGCAAGAATCAACTTCATCAGTGTTGCTCCGCCAGAATCACATCCGCAGCGTGCTGCGGCATGCTATAGAGGTCGGCCGTCTCGGCGAAAGCCAGACCATTACGGCCCCAGGCCGTGCGTGCTGCATCGTCGCTCAACATGGTGCTCAGGTACTCAGTGAGTTGCGCCTGTTCGAACGGCTCGTCCAGCACCAGACCGCTTTCGGCCTCGGCGATGTAATGAGCGTAACCGCAGACCGCACTGACCAGCACCGGCAACCCTGCGACCAATGCTTCGAGCAAGACCGTACCGGTGTTTTCGTTGTACGCCGGGTGGATCAACAGATCGGCACCGAGCAGAAAACGTGGAATATCGCTGCGCCCCTTGAGGAACTGTACCTGATCACTCAAGCCCAGTGCCGCGCTCTGCAATTGGAATACTTTGGGGTCGTCCTGGCCAATTACAAACAGCCGGGTGCGTTTCTTCAACGCCGAAGGCAATGCCGCCAGCGCCTTGAGACTGCGATCCACGCCCTTGGTTTTGAAACCAGAGCCGATCTGCACCAACAACAGGTCATCGTCGGTCAGTTTGAATTCCTTGCGGAATTGGGCGCGAATCTCGGCCGCATTGGCCGGTGCACGACGATCCTGAGTGATGCCCGGCGGCAACAGGTGGAAGCGCTGCAAAGGCGTGTCGTAATGCTTGATGAACAGCGGCTGCTGGACTTCGGAAATCATCAGGACTTCGGTTTTGGCGTCTTTAGCGAATACCGCGCGCTCATACTCGGCGAAATGCCGGTAACGACCCCAACGGCGATAGAACGAATTGCGCAGGGTCTGCGCCTTGTCCTCGTAGCAGCCGTCGGCGGCGTAGTACACGTCCAGCCCAGGCATCTTGTTGAAACCGATCAAGCGGTCCACCGGACGCTTGGCCAGATCAGCCTCCATCCAGGCGCTGAGTTTTTCGTTGCGCCGATGGTTGAAGATCGCCTTGACTGGCGCCACCAGCACTTCGAAACCCGGCGGGATATCGCCTTCCCAGATCAGCGTGTAGACGCGAATCTGATGCCCGCGCTGCTGGCATTCCAGGGCGATACGCATGAAATCGCGCTGCAAACCACCAAACGGGAAATATTTATAAAGGACAAAAGCCAGTTGCATCAGCGTAGCTCCTCAGCCAGTAACAACGTGCTTAATCGGCTCGCGACACGCTCGGGATTCAGACGAGTGAAGCACAGCGGCCACTCGCGTTTGAGGTCAAACCGCTGCTGGTCCTGGGCAGTCGGCTGGTAGGTGCATTTCTTTTGCAGGCAAGGCGCGCAGCTTGGGAAGTCGCTCGCCAGATGAATCTGGCTCTTGCCATAGGCGCCGCTCAGGCCCGGATTGGTGGGACCGAACAACGAGAGTGTCGGCACATCCAGCGCCGCCGCCAGATGCCCGAGGCCGGTATCCACTGCGACGCACGCCTGCGCGCCGGCCAAGACCCTGGCCACACCGGCCAGATTCAGTTTTGGCAATACTTCGGCGTTCTTCAGACCACTGGCAATACGTTCAGCCCGGGCCTTTTCGGCCGGGTTGCCCCACGGCAGTTTCACCTCGACGCCCAACTGCCCCATGCGCTCGGCGAGCTCACGCCAATAGGCTTCGGGCCAGTGCTTGGTATCCCACGTGGTGCCGTGCAGAAATAGTACAAATGGGTTTTTGCGCGGCAGCTCAACCAGCTTCTCGATGTTCAGGCCATAGTCGCCGAGACCTTTGGGCAGGTCATAACCCAGCGCCACCGCGAACAACTGACGCACGCGTTCTACCGCATGCTGCCCTCGAGCCACCGCCAGACGCCGCGAATAGAAACGCGCAGCCAAGGGTTCGCGGGCCGACTGGCGATCAAGTCCGGCCACCGGAGCCTTGACGTACCGAGTCAGCCAGGCGCTTTTCAGCAAGCCTTGAGCGTCAATCACCAGGTCATATTCAGTCGCGCGAATGCTTTGCTTGAAGCGCCGCCATTCGCCACTTTTGATGGTCTGCCAGATGTTCTTGCGCCAGCGACGGATCGCCACCGGAATCACTTTGCCAACGGCCGGGTGCCAGGTTGGAATCTCGGCAAAGCCTTCTTCCACCACCCAGTCGAATGTGATCCCCGGAATCGCCCGCGCCGCGTCGGTCAATGCCGGCAAAGCATGAATCACATCGCCCAGGGAGGACGTCTTGATCAACAGTACCCGCAACTTACTGAACCTCGACCACAGAGCCCTGCAACCGCTGCAAGGCATCGACCACCGGTTGCGGCATGAGCTGACGCAAACAATTGTAATGGCCAAAACGGCAGGTGCGATCAAAGCATGGGCTGCATTCGATACCCAGCCGGACAATCTCGACCTTCTCCGCCAGCGGCGGGGTGAAATCCGGTGACGTCGAGCCGTAGACCGCCACCAGCGGCCGGTTCAACGCAGCCGCTACGTGCATCAACCCGGAATCGTTGGACACCACCGCATCCGCGCATGACAGCAAGTCGATGGCCTCGGCCAGAGAGGTGCCGCCACTGAGATTCACCGTCTCCTCACGCAGGCCAGGAATCAACCGCGCGCGAATGTCTTCGCCGACCGCGTGATCGTTCTTCGAACCGAACAGCCAGACTTGCCAGCCCTCGCGTATCTTCAACTCGGCGACCTTCGCGTAATGCTCGGACGGCCAGCGCTTGGACTCACCAAACTCTGCGCCCGGGCACAGCGCCAGCACCGGACGGTCCAGCTCCAGGCCGAACCTGGTCAGCGCAGCGTCGCGAGTGGCGTGGTCGATTTGCAGGGAGGGACGCGGATACGGTCGAGGCAACTCGGCACCGGAATCAACGGCCAGGGCCATAAAGCGCTCGATCATCAGCGGGTAACGCTCTTTGTCGAGCGTGCGCACATCGTTGAGCAGGCCATAGCGGAACTCGCCACGCCAGCCGGTGCGTTTCGGGATGCCGGCGAAAAACGGCACCAGCGCCGATTTCAGCGAGTTGGGCAGCAAAATCGCCTGATCGTATTGACCGGCCAATGATTTGCCGATGCGTCGGCGGGTCGCCAGTTCGAGCACGCCGTGGCCGAGCGGAAAGCTCAAGGCCTGCCGCACCTGGGGCATGCGCTCAAGGATCGGCCGGCTCCACTCGGGAGCCAGAACGTCGATCTCGCACTGCGGATGGCGCTGTTTCAGACACTGGAACAGTGTCTGCGCCATCACCATGTCACCGACCCAACTGGGCCCAACGATCAGAATTTTCATAGTTATCCACAAACGAGCAGGGAGGCATGACCAGTTGAACCGGCTGCCTCCCCGTCTTATTTATCCAGGCTTTATTTGACCAGTGTACGCCACTCGGCATGGGCGGACGTTTTGCCGCTGACCAGATCGAAGTAAGCCTTTTGCAATTTCTCGGTTACCGGGCCCCGACTGCCAATGCCAATACTGCGGCCATCGACTTCGCGGATCGGTGTCACTTCCGCGGCGGTACCGGTGAAAAACGCCTCGTCGGCGATGTACACCTCATCGCGGGTAATACGTTTTTCGACAAACCTGATCCCCAGCTCACTGGCCAGGGTCAGGACCGTACTGCGGGTAATGCCGTTCAGGCAGGCCGTGACGTCCGGGGTGTAAAGCACGCCATCCTTGACCAGAAACACGTTCTCGCCCGAGCCTTCGGCGACGAAACCTTCCGGGTCCAGCAACAAGGCTTCGTCGGCACCGCCGGACAAGGCTTCCTGCAATGCCAGCATCGAGTTGATGTAATGCCCGTTGGCCTTGGCGCGGGTCATGGAAATGTTCACGTGGTGCCGGGTGAAGGAACTGGTACGAACCTTGATGCCGGCGCGCAGCGCTTCTTCGCCCATGTAAGCGCCCCAACCCCAGGGTGCAATGATCACGTGAACTTTCAAACCGGTGGCGCGCAGCCCCATCGCCTCCGACCCGTAGAACACCATCGGGCGGATGTAAGCGCTGTCGAGTTTGTTCTCGAGCACCGCGACACGCGTCGCTTCATTAATTTCGTCTTTGGAAAACGGGATCTTCATGCCCATGATGTGGGCCGAGTCGAACAGACGATCGGTGTGCGCCTCCAAGCGAAAGATCGCCGTGCCTTGTGGCGTTTCGTAGGCGCGCACGCCTTCGAACACACCCATGCCGTAATGCAGGGTATGGGTCAGCACATGGGTGGTGGCGTCTCGCCACGGCACCAGCTTTCCGTCATACCAGATAACGCCATCACGATCGGCCATCGACATGATTCAGCTCCTCAGCAATCCTGCCCGAAAGCGTAGCAACCGGGCAAACAGGACGAGCCATCAGCGGCCCGCGGATACGTTCTATAGCTTTACTCAGTGCTAGCTCAACCCCAGTTCGGCCCAAATCCGCAGTACTTCCCGCCGTTCGGCCTCGAATTGATCACCGCCGATCACCCCGGCCTCATTCTGCAAAGCCTGACGGTGAGCGGCCGCACGGTAGGCCTTATAGGCCTCGCGCAACAGACTGGCATCAGTGGCAGGCATCAGCCCGACCTCCTCCAACCCTTCAAGAATGCGGATATTGTCGGTATAGCGCAGCAGCGACGGGTGCGCTTCGGACCACGCCAAAGCCGCGTATTGCACCATAAATTCAATATCGACGATACCTCCGGCGTCCTGCTTGAGATCGAAGGGCGAGGAGTCCTGAAAGGCATTTGCCGCGGTTCCGGCTGCTGTGGCTTTACTCCCCAGATTCTCGCGCATCTTGGCGCGCATCTCGCTGACTTCCTGACGCAGCCTGGGCAAATCACGCTTGCGCCCCAGCACCTGCGCCCGGACTTTCTCGAACGCCGCCCCGACCTGCTTGCAACCGACCAACACCCGCGCCCGCACCAACGCCTGATGTTCCCAGGTCCAGGCTTCATTCTGCTGATAACGCTCGAAAGCGCCAAGCGAACTGACCAGCAGCCCCGAAGCGCCGGACGGTCGCAGGCGCATATCCACCTCATACAGCTGGCCCGAGTTGGTCTGGGTAGTCAGCAAATGGATGATCCGCTGGCCCAGTCGGGTGAAGAACTGCGCACCATCGATGGGCTTGGCACCGTCGGTTTCCGCTTGCGGGTCGCCGTCATGGATAAACACCAGGTCCAGGTCGGAACCATGTCCGAGTTCCAGGCCACCGACTTTCCCGTAACCCACAATAATGAAGCCCGGATCGCACAAGGTGCCATCCGCGCGCTGCGGCGAACCATATTTGCTCACAGTCTGACGCCAGGCCAGCGCCAGCACTTGTTCGAGAATCGCTTCGGCCAGCCAGGTCAGGTAGTCGCTGACTTTCATCAGCGGCAAGCTGCCGGCGATTTCCGACGCAGCCACCCGCAGGCGGTGAGCCAGCTTGAAGTGACGCAAGGCTTCCATCTGTTGTTCGAGATCATCTTCAGGGATTCGCGTCAGCCGTTCGCGCAATTCGGCGGCCAGTTCCGGCGCCAGGGGCGGCTTGAACAAACGACCCTCGTTGAGCAACTCGTCGAGTAACAGCGGGAAGCGGGTGATCTGTTCAGCGATCCATGGACTGGCCGCGCATAAGGTCAGCAGTCGGCGCAAGGCTCCCGGGTTTTCCGTGAGCAGCACCAGATAGGCAGAACGCCGCGCCACCGCTTCGACTAGCGGCAACACCCGCTCCAGCACCAGATCCGGACTGGCATGCTCCACGGCCTGAGCCAGCAAGCGCGGAATAAATGCATCGAGCCGCTCACGACCGAGGCGCTGCATGGCGCGCAATTGCGGGCTACCGCGCAGAGCGGCCAGAGCTTTCAACGCTTTCGGTGCATCGACGAAACCGCCTTCCTCCAATTGCCGGCAAGCGGCGTCTTCGTCCTGAGCTTCTTCCCAGAGCGGTAGCCACTCACCACCGACCACCACTTGGCTTTCGTCACCCTCTTCTTCATCAGGGTCGGCGATCACCTGGCGGAAGTGCCAATCGACCCGGCCACGCCAATACATAAGTTGTTCATGGAACGCCGTCCAGTTGGCAAAGCCGAGCATGAAGGCGATTCGCGCCTGATCGCGCTCTCCGTCCGGGAGCATTTGCGTCTGACGGTCGGCAATCGCCTGGATCGCATGCTCGGTGTAACGCAGGAATTCATAGCCTTCGCGCAACTCGCTGATGACCGCAGGCGGCAAATAACCCTGTCCTTCCAGGGTACTCAGTACTTTTAATAGCGGACGCTGCTGCAAGCTCAGGTCGCGGCCACCGTGAATCAACTGGAACGCCTGGGCGATAAACTCGACCTCGCGAATCCCGCCGGAACCCAGCTTGATGTTCTCGGCCATGCCTTTGCGCCGGACTTCCTGCTGAATCAGCTGCTTCATGGTGCGCAGCGCTTCGATCGCGGAGAAGTCCAGGTAACGCCGATAAACGAATGGTCGCAACATGTCGAGCAATTGCGCACCGGCGACCTGATCCCCGGCCACCACCCGCGCCTTGATCATCGCGTAGCGTTCCCAGTCGCGGCCCTGATCCTGGTAGTACTGCTCCAGCGCGTTGAAGCTCAGCACCAGAGCGCCGGACGAACCGTACGGACGCAGGCGCATATCGACACGGAATACGAAACCGTCAACGGTCATCGGGTCCAGCGCCTTGATCAGCCGCTGACCAAGACGAATAAAGAACTCCTGATTATCCAGCGCGCGCTTCACGCCGACCGTCTCGCCGCCTTCGGGGTAGGCGAAGATCAAATCGATATCAGAAGAAAGGTTGAGCTCCACGGCGCCGAGCTTGCCCATACCAAGGATGACCATCTGTTGCGGCTCGCCACTGCGTCGACCGGTCGGCGTGCCAAACTGTTGGCAATGGCGCAGATACAGCCATTGATAGGCCTGATCGATGCTGGCGTCAGCCAGGTCCGACAGATCGCGACAGGTTTGCACCAGATCCGCCTGGCGGTTCAGATCGCGCCATATGATCCGCACCTGGTGCCGGGCACGCTGACGACGCAGGGCACGACCGAGCTCATCGTCGCTGTGTGCCAGTTGCACGGCGGCAGCGATCTGGCCGCACAACTCGCCGGGGGCAAAGCTGCGGTCCAGTTCGCCAGAGCGCACCAGCTCGAGCAACATCAAAGGGTCACGCAGGCTCTGTTCAATGACAAAGTCGCTGGACGCAGTCACGCGGGCAAATGCCGCCCAGCGCTCAGGCGACCATGAGGACAAACCATGATCATCATCCAGAGCGGCGACGGCAGTGCGTAACGACTGCTCGGCACGACTGACCAATGGCAGGAGAATGGCCGGCAGTTCGGCCAGCGCAGGCAGGCTCATGGTCTATCCTTGATCGGCGTATGAAAGTCCGATTGTAGTGATTTCAAGAAACACGCTACGTGAAGGACTGTCGAACAAAAGTTAGAAATAGCTGAAAAAACAATTTTCTTGGCAGTTAACATCAAGCTTCTACCTTTTCTTGTTCGATAAAGACCAACAATAACGATTATGCTCACCAGTCATAAGCCGCTTATCGGTCGATCTTCTGTAGTTTTACTACTGGTATATACATTCGAAAGGCTGAAATGGCCGACGATTTGTAGTAAAACTACACAACACCGGAGCAACCTTCCGGTAATCCAAGAATTTATGTCGTCTGCCCACAAGGCCAGTCGCAAACTCAGGCAACCGATTCTGGAAGCCTTTCCGCCCTGGAGCAAGCCATGCAAGACCTCGATCCCGTCGAAACCCAGGAATGGCTGGACGCCCTGGAATCGGTTCTCGACAAAGAAGGCGAAGACCGTGCTCACTATCTGATGACCCGTATGGGCGAACTCGCGACCCGCAGCGGCTCGCAACTGCCCTACGCCATCACCACGCCGTACCGCAACACGATCCCTGTTACCCACGAAGCACGCATGCCTGGCGACCTGTTCATGGAACGCCGCATTCGCTCGTTGGTACGCTGGAACGCGATGGCCATGGTGATGCGCACGAACCTGAAAGATTCTGACCTGGGCGGTCACATCTCCAGCTTCGCCTCCAGCGCAACCCTGTATGACATCGGCTTCAACTACTTCTTCCAGGCCCCGACCGACGAACATGGCGGCGACCTGATCTACTTCCAGGGTCACACTTCGCCAGGCGTTTACGCCCGTGCGTTCATGGAAGGCCGCATCACCGAAGACCAGATGGACAACTTCCGCCAGGAAGTCGACGGTCACGGCTTGTCGTCCTACCCGCACCCTTGGCTGATGCCTGACTTCTGGCAATTCCCGACGGTATCCATGGGTCTGGGCCCGATCCAGGCGATCTACCAGGCACGCTTCATGAAGTACCTGGAAGCCCGTGGCTTCATCCCTGAAGGCAAGCAAAAAGTCTGGTGCTTCCTGGGCGACGGCGAGTGTGACGAGCCGGAATCCCTGGGTGCCATCTCGCTGGCTGGCCGCGAGAAGCTGGACAACCTGATCTTCGTTATTAACTGCAACCTGCAGCGTCTCGACGGCCCGGTTCGCGGCAACGGCAAGATCATCCAGGAACTCGAAGGCGTGTTCCGCGGTGCTCAGTGGAACGTCAACAAGGTCATCTGGGGCCGTTTCTGGGACCCGCTGCTGGCCAAAGACGTCGACGGCATCCTGCAACGCCGGATGGACGAAGTCATCGACGGCGAGTACCAGAACTACAAAGCCAAAGACGGCGCGTTCGTGCGTGAACACTTCTTCAACTCGCCGGAACTCAAGGCGATGGTTGAAGACCTGTCCGACGACGAGATCTGGAAACTCAACCGTGGCGGCCACGACCCGTACAAGGTGTACGCGGCGTACCACGAAGCGGTCAACCACAAAGAACAACCGACCGTCATCCTGGCCAAGACCATCAAGGGTTATGGCACCGGTGCCGGCGAAGCGAAAAACACCGCGCACAACACCAAGAAGGTCGATGTCGAGAGCCTGAAGCTGTTCCGCGATCGTTTCGACATTCCGGTCAAAGACAACGAACTCGAAAACCTGCCGTTCTTCAAACCGGAAGAAGGCAGCGCCGAAGCCCGTTACCTGAGCGAGCGTCGCACCGCACTGGGCGGTTTCGTGCCTCAGCGTCGCGCCAAGAGCTTCAGCATTCCGACTCCGCCACTGGACACCCTCAAGGCTATCCTGGACGGTTCCGGCGACCGCGAAATCTCTACCACCATGGCCTTCGTGCGGATTCTTTCGCAGCTGGTCAAGGACAAGGAAATCGGTCCGCGCATCGTGCCGATCATCCCGGACGAAGCCCGTACCTTTGGTATGGAAGGCATGTTCCGTCAGCTGGGCATCTACTCCTCCGTCGGCCAGCTCTACGAGCCAGTCGATAAAGACCAGGTGATGTTCTACCGCGAAGACAAGAAAGGTCAGATTCTCGAGGAAGGCATCAACGAAGCGGGCGCCATGAGCTCCTTCATTGCCGCCGGTACTTCGTACAGCAGCCACAACCAGCCAATGCTGCCGTTCTACATCTTCTACTCGATGTTCGGCTTCCAGCGTATCGGTGACCTGGCCTGGGCCGCTGGCGACAGCCGTACCCGTGGCTTCCTGATCGGTGGCACCGCCGGCCGTACCACGCTCAACGGCGAAGGCCTGCAACACGAAGACGGTCACAGCCACATGCTGGCTGCGACCATCCCGAACTGCCGCACCTTTGATCCAACCTACGGCTACGAGCTGGCGGTGATCATCCAGGACGGCATGAAGAAGATGACCGAAGAGCAGCAGGACGTTTTCTACTACATCACCGTGATGAACGAAGCCTACACCCAGCCAGCCATGCCGGCCGGTGTCGAGGAAGGCATCATCAAGGGCATGTACCTGCTCGAGGAAGACACCCGCGAAGCGGCGCACCACGTACAGCTGATGGGCTCCGGCACCATCCTGCGTGAAGTCCGTGAAGCGGCGAAGATTTTGCGTGAAGAGTTCAACGTCGGCGCTGACGTGTGGAGCGTAACCAGCTTCAACGAACTGCGTCGCAACGGCCTGGCCGTGGAACGCAGCAACCGTCTGCACCCAGGTCAGAAGCCTCAGCTGAGCTACGTCGAAGAGTGCCTGAACGGCCGTCAAGGTCCGGTCATTGCCTCGACCGACTACATGAAACTGTTTGCTGAGCAAATTCGTCAGTGGGTCCCGTCCAAGGAATTCAAAGTCCTGGGCACCGACGGTTTCGGCCGCAGTGACAGCCGCAAGAAGCTGCGTCACTTCTTCGAAGTCGACCGTCATTTCGTGGTGTTGGCAGCCCTGGAAGCCTTGGCTGACCGTGGCGACATCGAACCTAAAGTGGTGGCTGAAGCCATCGCCAAGTTCGGTATCAACCCGGAAAAACGCAACCCACTGGACTGCTGAGGAGATTTTCTGTGAGCGAACTCATTCGCGTACCTGACATCGGCAGCGGTGAAGGTGAAGTAATTGAACTGATGGTCAAGGTCGGTGATCGCATCGAAGCTGACCAGAGCCTGCTGACACTTGAGTCGGACAAGGCGAGCATGGAGATTCCGGCCCCCAAGGCCGGTGTCATCAAGAGCCTGAAAGTGAAGCTGGGCGATCGCCTGAAAGAAGGCGACGAGCTGATGGAACTGGAAGTCGAAGGTGCCGCGGCGGCGCCAGCGGCTGCCGCGCCTGCTGCCAAGGCCGAAGAAAAACCGGCTGCCGCTCCTGCTCCTGCAGCGGCTGCTGCTCCAGCGGCTGCAACCACTCAGCAAGTGCACGTGCCGGACATCGGTTCGTCGGGCAAGGCCCAGATCATTGAGATCCAGGTCAAGGTCGGCGACACCGTCGAGGCTGATCAATCACTGATCACCCTGGAATCCGACAAGGCCAGCATGGAAATCCCTTCGCCCGCCGCTGGCGTGGTCGAAAGCATCAGCGTCAAGCTCAACGACGAAGTCGGCACTGGCGACCTGATTCTGGCCCTGAAAGTGGCGGGTGCTGCGGCACCGGCTGCTGCCGTGCCAGCTCAGGCTGCTGCGCCGGCCGCCGCTGCTCCAGCGCCAGCCGCCGCGGCCCCAGCTGCACCGGTAGCTGACAGCGTCCAGGACATTCACGTCCCGGACATCGGTTCGTCAGGCAAGGCCAAGATCATCGAAGTCCTGGTCAAGGCCGGCGACACCGTTGAGGCCGATCAGTCGCTGATCACCCTGGAATCCGACAAGGCGAGCATGGAAATTCCATCGCCTGCCGCTGGCGTGGTGGAAAGCGTTTCCATCAAGCTGGACGACGAAGTCGGTACCGGCGACCTGATCCTCAAACTGAAAGTCAAAGGCGCCGCTCCCGCTGCTGCTCCTGCGCCTGCCGCTGCGGCACCGAGCGCTCCTGCGCAAGCGGCAGCTGCACCTGTTGCCGCCACTCCTGTTGCTGCACCTGCTGCTGCCCCGGCCAAGCCTGGCGCCAAGGTTCACGCAGGTCCTGCGGTGCGCCAACTGGCCCGTGAATTCGGCGTCGAGCTGGGTGCAGTCAGCCCAAGCGGCCCGCACGGCCGTGTGCTGAAAGAAGACGTGCAGGTTTACGTCAAAGCCATGATGCAGAAGGCCAAGCAAGCACCAGCTGCTGGCGGCGCAACTGGCGGCGCGGGCATTCCTCCGGTTCCGGTGGTCGACTTCAGCCGTTTCGGCGAAATCGAAGAAGTGCCGATGACTCGCCTGATGCAAATCGGCGCGTCGAGCCTGCATCGCAGCTGGCTGAACATTCCGCACGTGACCCAGTTTGACCAGGCGGATATCACCGAGCTGGAAGCGTTCCGTGTTGCTCAGAAAGCCGTCGCAGAAAAGGCCGGCGTCAAGCTGACCGTGCTGCCACTGCTGCTCAAGTCCTGCGCGCACCTGCTCAAGGAACTGCCGGACTTCAACAGTTCGCTGGCGCCAAGCGGCAAAGCGATCATCCGCAAGAAGTACGTCAATATCGGCTTCGCCGTCGACACTCCAGATGGCCTGCTGGTACCGGTCATCAAGGACGTCGACAAGAAGAGCTTGCTGCAACTGGCTGCCGAAGCTGCCGTACTGGCGGAGAAAGCCCGGACCAAGAAGCTCTCGGCTGACGACATGCAGGGTGCTTGCTTTACCATCTCCAGCCTCGGGCACATTGGCGGCACCGGCTTCACGCCGATCGTCAACGCGCCGGAAGTCGCGATCCTCGGTGTTTCCAAGGCAACCATCCAGCCGGTCTGGGACGGTAAAGCCTTCCAGCCGAAACTGATGCTGCCACTGTCGCTGTCCTATGATCACCGTGTGATCAACGGCGCCGCTGCTGCACGCTTCACCAAGCGTCTGAGCGACCTGTTGGGCGACATCCGCACCATCCTGCTGTAAGCCTCAAACCGGCTCTTCTGTCATGGGAGAGCCGGCTCAGCACTGTTTCCGAGCGCCACGCTCGTACCTCAACCCCGCCAATTTGGCGGGGCTTTTTTTGCCTGAGCTTTTTTGTCTGGATTGATCTCCAGCCCTTCCCGATCAAAGTCGAATGTTCTGACGAGCCTGACAACTTCTCGCCTACAGCACGTTACCGAGCTACGGACTTCATACGTCCCCAAAAACCACACGCTAAAGCTCGCGACTTGAACAACCTGCCCCCCTCGTGTCGTTAACCCTATCGATACAAAACCCAACCCTTTACTGCGCTGGCAATAACTATTTATTAAAAGCTTTTTTCGACAGGACTCGAGAATGATCAAACCCAGCGTTGGCCCGATCATTGGCCATACCACTGCCCATCATTCGCGCATATTGCTGCGTGCCATTTATAGTCGAGCGCCTCTGACCTTCGGCGGTATTCGCCATCGCCGGGCGGGAGAGCAGGCATGGTCGCAAGGCGCTTTCGTCTTGCTGGACAAGCTGCACGATATGACGGGCATCGTTGTACTCAAAGGGCTGGAAGCGGATACCCGATACGAGTATCAGGCGGGCTGGTTCACCACGGCTGACAGGGGTGAAACCGTGGAAACCGTCCACGATCTTGCGCTGCGATGGCCAGAGCGTATTTATACGTTTAACACCTGTTCGAACGATAAGGCCCTGCCACGTTCCTATATCCTTGGCTCCTGCCGTTACTTGCGCATGACGTTAGGCATACCCTCAGATCCCGAACTGGGTGACGGTATATTTGCAGCGATCAACGCTTTGGTACGAGACTCCAGGACCCCGGTCGACGGGATGCTGATGACAGGGGATCAGGTGTACGTCGATGATCTGAATATCGTCGCGCCGGACCGCGAATACGAAGACATTCTGCACAAGTACCGGACGGCATTCTCTCAGCCGCATATCCACCAGCTGATGGCCCATGTGCCGACATACATGATTCTGGATGATCATGAAATCGAGGATAACTGGCCGGCCAGGGCCAGCAGCGGTGACCAGGCGCTGTTCAACAGTGCCATCCGCGCCTATGAGCTCTACCAGTGCAGCCACAGCCCGGCCCACGCGCTTTTGCCTTCAGGGCAGCTGGAGCGCAGTATTCCTCACTACTGGTATCAGTTCGCTCATGGAGATATTGAATGGTTCGTGCTGGATACCCGGACCCGGCGCACTCTTGCCAAAGAAGACCGACGCATTCTCGACAGTGAACAGGAACACGCGCTGCTCGACTGGCTTGTCACCAGCAACGCGAGGGTCAAGTTGGTGGTCAGCAGCGTCATGTTCTACCCGGACCGCAAGAACGATGACGGTGATGCCTGGAAATCTTTCCCGGCGCAGCGCGACCGGATCCTTGAATCCATCCGCAGCAACAAGGTCAAGAATGTGATCTTTATCGCCGGCGATGTACACGGCTCGCTGACCAGCCAACTGACCCACTGCGAAGACCCGGACTTCATGGTCCACACCATCGTTTCCTCACCGCTGTGCAACAGCAAGCTGCTGCCCTATGCCAACGCCGTCAGCTTCATCCTGGACCAACCGCTCGCCGGCCTTGGCCACGGCAGCTATCACCAGAAACTCACCAGCCCCGTGGTCAGCCAGGACAATTTCGCGCGCATGACCATCGATACCGAGCGCATCAACGTCGATTACTACGACAAACAAGGCACCCTCCTGCAATCAGTGGGTATTGCCCTGCGCTGATACCCAAGGCGCTGTGTCTATGGGGCAGGTGTACGCTGTCCCATGAACATCAGTTTGCGTGTCACCTGCAGAAATCCTCCACCGTGCCGACACATTCTTATAGCACTTAGCCTTCATCTCACTTGTCAGTCTGTGCCGCATGATGCAACCTTGCCGCAGGCAACAGTAAAGAGGGCGCGAGCCCGGCGCGATCAGCATTTTCGAAGCGAGTTTCCCCATGAAAAGCCAACCCGATGCCACCAGCCGTATGGTGGCCGAGGTAGTGACGCAGTTGCCTGTGCCCTCGCGGCTCGGCATGCTGCGTTTCGAGCGGCTGAATGAGGCTAGCTGGGCGCTGCTGTTCCTTGATCCCAATTGCGAACGTCAATTCGGTCTGGCTGCCGTCGAGCTCTGCGCACTCGTGGGTTCGCCCTATGCCAGCCTGATGGAGCCTGAAGCGCGCTATCAACTGCATGACGCGATTCAGCAGCAATTGACCGCAAGCCCGCATTACCTGATCCGCTATACGCTGCACACCAGCCAAGGGCCTTTGAGCCTGCTGGAACTGGGTGAGGCCTACAAACAACACAATCGGCACCTGCTACGCGGCTACCTGCTGGTGGTCGGGGGCCTGTTCAACGACGACCCGCAACAGCCAGTGCTGGATCTGGAGACTCAGAACACCCGCCTGCAGATTGCCCTGGAACTCAACCAGCGAGCGCAGCAGGAACAGCTCCAGCACCTGGAGCGGGTTCGTGCCCAGCAGGACCTGATTCTGCTCCTGGCTCGCCAGCGCTACAGCACCAACAATTCCCTGCAAGAAGCCGCCGAATTGATCACCCGCAGCGCCTGCGACATCTACGAGGTCGATAGTGCAAGCATCTGGAATCTCGTAGACCAGCATCTGGTGCCGATTTCTGCGTACAACCGAGGCTCCCGGGAATACCGGATGCCAGACGTCATCGATGCGAGCGGTTTCCCCGGCTATCTGGAAGCCCTGCACACCAGCCGGGCGATCGACGCCCATAACGTCATGCACGATTCACGCACCCGGGAAATGGCCGAGAGCCTGCGGCCGCGCAACGTCCACGCCTTGCTCGACGCCAGCATTCGTGTCGACGGCCAGGTAGTCGGCGTGCTCTGCCTTGAGCAGACCGGCATGACCCGCGCCTGGCAGTCGGATGAGATTGCCTTCGCCGGCGAGTTGGCCGATCAGTTCGCCCAGGTCATCAACAACCACAACCGACGCACCGCCACCAGCGCCCTGCACCTGTTCCAGAGGGCCGTCGAGCAAAGCGCCAACGCCTTTCTGCTGGTCAATTGCGAAGGCGTGGTGGAATACGTCAACCCGAGTTTTACCGCGATCACCCAGTACAGCACCGAAGAAGTCCACGGCCACAAGCTGTCGGAACTGCCGGCACTGGAAAACCTCAGCGAATTGCTGTTCGACGCACCGTCGAGCCTGGCCAAGAGCAACAGCTGGCAGGGCGAGTTCAAGAGCCGGCGTAAAAACCTCGAACCCTACTGGGGCCAGCTGTCGATATCCAAGGTCTACGGTGACAATCGAGAGCTGACGCATTACATCGGCATCTACGAAGACATCACCCAGAACAAGCTCGCCCAACAGCGCATCGAGCGCCTGGCCTACACCGACAACCTGACCAACCTGGGCAACCGCCCGGCGTTCATCCGCAACCTCGACGAGCGCTTTGCCCGCGACAGCGACACCCCGATCAGCCTGCTGCTGGTGGACATCGACAATTTCAAGCGGATCAACGACAGCCTCGGCCACCAGACCGGTGACAAACTGCTGATCAGCCTCGCCCGACGGCTGCGTAACAGCCTGAGCCCGAGCGGCAGCCTGGCGCGTTTCGCCAGTAACGAATTCGCCGTGCTGCTCGACGACACCGACCTTGAGGCCGGCCAGCAAGTCGCCAGCCAGTTGCTGATGACACTGGACAAGCCGATGTTCGTCGACAACCAGTTGATCAGCGTCACCGGCTCCGTGGGCCTGGCCTGCGCGCCGCTGCATGGCCGCGACCCGCAAACCCTGATGCGCAACGCCGGGCTCGCTTTGCACAAGGCCAAAGCCAACGGCAAGCATCAGGTTCAAGTGTTCACCGAAGCGCTGAACGCCGAAGCCAGCTACAAACTTTTCGTCGAAAACAACCTGCGCCGCGCCCTGACCCAGAACGAGCTGGAAGTGTTCTATCAGCCCAAGCTCTGCCTGCGCAGTGGCCGTTTACTGGGGATGGAAGCCTTGCTGCGCTGGAACCATCCGGAAAAGGGCATGATCCGCCCGGACCAGTTCATCAGCGTCGCCGAAGAAACCGGGCTGATCATTCCCATTGGTAAATGGGTCGCCCGTCAGGCCTGTTGCATGAGCAAGCAACTGAGCGCCGCCGGCCTGGGCGATCTGCAAGTGGCGATCAACCTGTCGCCCAAGCAGTTTTCCGACCCGGACCTGGTGGCGTCCATCGCCGGCATCCTCAAGGAAGAACAGCTGCCCGCCTCCCTGCTGGAGCTGGAACTGACCGAAGGCCTGCTGCTGGAAGCTACTGAAGACACTCACTTGCAGCTCGACCAACTGAAACGCCTGGGCCTGACCCTGGCCATGGACGACTTTGGCACCGGTTATTCATCCCTGAGCTACCTGAAAAAATTCCCGATCGACATCATCAAGATCGATCGCAGCTTCATTCATGAAATCCCGGATAACCAAGACGACATGGAAATCACCTCCGCGGTGATCGCCATGGCCCACAACCTGAAACTCAAAGTGGTCGCCGAAGGCATCGAGACCTCCGAGCAGTTGGCGTTCCTGCGCCGCCACCGCTGCGACGTCGGCCAGGGTTACCTGTTCGACCGACCGATCCCGGGCTCTGAGCTGATCGAAAAGCTTAAACGCTACCCGCGTGGCCCAATCGCCTGACAGCGCTGTAACACTCGGGCAAACTGTCAGTCTGACTTCTTACTGTTAACTCAATCTGACTGAGAGGACTGATCATGGTCTTGCGCTCGGAAATTCTGGTGAACAAAAACGTGCTCCCAACCAAAGAACAAGCTCTGCCTGGCCGCGAAACCCCGATGACCGTGCCGGAAAAACACTTCGTCCACGACGCCCCGTTGCTGGGCCCGTTCGTCACCGACGTGGATTTCGCGATCTTCGGCCTGGGCTGCTTCTGGGGCGCTGAGCGCAAGTTCTGGCAGCGCGAAGGCGTGGTCAGTACGGCGGTGGGTTACGCCGGCGGTTTTACGCCGAACCCGACGTATGAAGAAGTCTGCTCCGGCCTGACCGGCCACAGCGAAGTGGTACTGGTGGTCTACGAGCCGGCAAAAGTCAGCTACGAAGAGCTGCTGAAGATGTTCTGGGAACTGCACAACCCGACCCAGGGCATGCGCCAGGGCAACGACATCGGTACCCAGTACCGCTCGGTGATCTACGCCACCAACCCGACTCAGTTGGCCGCCGCCAAGCACAGCGAGCAAGTCTTCCAGACCGAACTGACCAAGGCTGGCAAAGGCACCATCACCACCGAAATCGAAGAAGCGCCGACGTTCTTCTTCGCCGAGGCTTATCACCAGCAATATCTGGCAAAGAACCCTGAGGGTTACTGCGGGATCGGCGGCACAGGCGTGACTTGCCCGATTTGATCGGGTGAAGCAAAAAGATCGCAGGCTGCGCCAACTCCTACGGGTGTATCGAAATCCCTGTAGGAGCTGCCGCAGGCTGCGATCTTTTGATCTTCAATCTGCTTACTGCTGATTACTCCGAAATCAACCAATCCATCTGCCAGCCACCCTGAGTCTGCCCCAGCTTCTTCGACAGCCATGGCAGCAACTCACGCAACTCCTCCTCCAGCCCCCACGGCGGATTGGCAATCGCCAGCCCGGAGCCGTTCAGGCTATTGGGCGTATCCAGTGGATGCACCAGCAACTCCACCCGCAACAGCTTCGGTGCACCGGTGCCCGCCAGGTCCTGATAGAACCGACGCAACATCCGTTGATCCTTCACCGGATACCAGATCGCCGCCACCGTCTGACGCATCCGGCCAATCGCCTCTTTCAACGACGCTGCACAGCGCTGCATCTCATCGAGCTGTTCGAACGGCGGATCGATCAACATCAACGCCCGCTTCTCCGCCACCGGCAACAACGCCCGCGGCACGTGCCAGCCTTCGCCCAGGTGCACCGCAACGCGGCGATCACCCTTCATGTTGTCCTTGAGCAAACGCCCGTCTTCCGGATGCTTCTCGTTGAGCAACACCCGATCCTGAGCACGGGTCAAACGTCGCGCCAGCTCCGGCGAGCCCGGGTAATAGCGTAACTCGCCATCCGGGTTCATCTCATGCAGCGCCTGCATGTAATCAGCGGTCAGCAGCGGCAGATCCGGCTCGTTCCACAACCGGGCGATACCTTCCAGATACTCGCCGGTGCGGCTGGCCTCGTCGCCCTTGAGGTCATACAGACCAATCCCGGCGTGAGTATCGAGATAGGCAAACGGTTGCTCCTTGCGCGACATCAAGGCAATGAGGCGGGTCAAGGTCAAGTGTTTGAAGACGTCGGCGTGGTTGCCGGCGTGGAAGGCGTGGCGATAGTTCATGGTTGCTCCTGCGCAGGAGACGAAGTTTACCTTGTACAGCGCGGGACGTCAGGGGTTCACAGCCAAGCGGACAGGCGCCGTTAACCTGTAGCAGCTGGCAAAGCCTGCGATCTTCCGATCGTTCCCACGCTCTGCGTGGGAATGCAGCCCGTGACGCTCCGCGTCACAAGAGCGGACGCAGAGCGTCCAGTGAGGCATTCCCACGCGGGAGCGTGGGAACGATCATCAGCGTTATTTCGAAACCTGCGCCTGCAACCGCCGCCCGATCACATCCAGCAAATCACACCCATCGCGCAACGCAATGGCGCACAACCGCGCAAAGTCATGCAGGATCACCGCATCGCTATGAATCTCCTCGCGCATCGCCAGGCTCTCCATCACCTGAGTAACAGCCCGAATGCGGTAATCGGCAGCCTCCAGCAACACATCGAGGGGAGCTTGAGTGTCGACAAACAGAGCCGGGATATCGCAATCGTTGCTGGTGAGGGCCATGTAGCGATTGGACGTTTGAGTGGTCGAGGTTGAAAGGGGTGGATCGGGGGTAAGTGTTTTCATTTTGAGACCTCTGGTAAGTATGGGAGCTACCATCGGCCTTCCTACAGGCTTGGGTGGCAGCTATACGCGGGGTAGGAATACCGAGTACCAGAGAAACTCGACCACGCCGAAGCGTGCCCGCGCACAGCCGCCGCAACTGATCTTACGGACACACAGTAACGGCCGCAAATCAGGCGTCGACGCTTACGCGTCTCTGATAGTTTTGAAGGGTTCCTACACCCTGCCACTGAATGCACAGTGACAGCCAAAGACTATCCATGGAGCTCATTGCGCGCCAGTTCACACAAACCACCACAACTCGCAGGAAATCTCCGACGAGTTCGCCCAGAATTTTAGTCGCCTGACAGACCGCCTTCGCGGGCAAGCCTCGCTCCTACAAGGGAACGCAATCAAATGTAGGAGCGAGGCTTGCCCGCGATCGAGCGCGTGAAAATGATCGTGGGTCGAGTCTGGGAAAATGTGCTCGCGGATTTAGACAGGAGCAATCCAGGTATCTTCGTTACTTATGATCGTTCCCACGCTCTGCGTGGGAATGCAGCCCGTGACGCTCTGCGTCACTGCCGAAGCGGACGCGGAGCGTCCAGTGAGGCATTCCCACGCAGAGCGTGGGAACGATCCAAATATGGCTCATTTAAAAAAGGATCTTTAACCATTAATAACCACCTTTTAATCCGGTCAGGCCTCGCACCAGCAGAAATCAACCGTTTCAATCAGCTCAGGTAGCAGGCACCGTTCACGCCACTCTCCTTTCCATCATTCTGCTCACCAAGTCGACTGATCTTCGAGGCTGGCTTTTAGCAATTCGTCTTTCCACTCATCACTCAGCACACTGTAAATATCCTCAAAAAACGCTCGGGGATTTTCCATCACATCCCAGTAATCCGGAAATCGGTTGGTGCTTTCGCAGTCATGCTCTAGCAATGCCTGAAAATCATATGATTCGTCTTGCAGTGCAGCCTCAAGGACAGCAACCAGTAAAAATTTATGCCTATAACTCAAATAATCGTAGCTCTCTACGATATATTTTTTCGTGAGTACTCTTCTATCAGCAGAAATATTAACGTTGTACTTTTCGAGTTCTAGACCAAGAGTATGCTCCCGATCATAGATATCAAAATCACCGATAATTTCCCTCACCGTAGGCGCATATGGCATATCTAAAACTGGATCCTTAATCATTTAATTATCACCGGATGCGATGTGAAAGGCTTTTGAGTTCGTCCTTTACTAAACTTTGTTTCTGAACCATGCATATCTTCGATAAAAAGAGGGCTTTCTTTGTCTTTTTTATTCGGCTTGTAACCTCGTCCAACACTTTCATTCTCCCTACGAACCACCCAATATCCATTGACATCTTTTCCGGTAAACTGCGGAAGCCCTCGAACGACTCTTGTCATATCATCATTTAACGTATGCATATGTAAATTCCAGCTTTTATATTGCGAGCTCAAGTTCCCTCTTTTTTCTTTATGAGGAATTTTAGTTATGGGATCCGTACCGTCTATCGCACGCTGCCGAATGACGGCATCTGGGACCTCAACACTATGCTTACCGATCGTATGCATATCGTACTTTTCTTCTAGCCGTCCAACCCAACGCTTGGCCACTTCCTCTTTAAGAACTTCTATCCTCGCCCGCCGCTTATCAGCATTCATCTTCGGCAGCGGAGGCTCACCCTCATTCACCCGAGCCTTAACCGCCGGGTCTTCCGCCCCCGTCGCCGGCTTGCACCCCTCCCCGCCCGGGCAGGTACTCAACCCCAACGGATCCACCCAGCCCGTCGGGTTCGGGGTGTATTGGTAGGCGTTCAGCCCACCGGCGAGTTTGCTCGGGTCCGGGGTCAGGTAGCGGCCGTTGTCCGGAGTGTAGTAGCGATGGCGGTTGTAGTGCAGGCCGCTCTCGGCGTCGCAGTATTGGCCCTGGAAGCGCAGCGGTTGCTCAAGCTGTTCTTCGCTGTCTTGCTTGAGCCGGGCGAGTTTGCCGTAGGCGTGGTATTGCGCCGACCAGACGATTTCGCCGCTGTAGGCGGTGAGTTCCTGCGGGGTGCCGAGGTGGTCGAGTTGGTAGTAGAACGGGCAGGCATTCCGTGGGCCTTCGCCGTCGAGCAGGGCCAGCGGGCGGCAGCTGCCGGGTTCGTAGACGTAGCTGCGGTAGTGGCTGCTGCCGCGTTCGGCGATCAGCTGGTCGCCTTGCCAGAAGAATTCGGTGCTCTGCCCGTCGACGGTTTTCGCGATGCGCCGGCCGAAGGCGTCGTAGCGGTAGCTGGCGCCACGGCCGTCGGGGCGGGTCATGCCGATCAGCCGGTGCTGGCAGTCGTAGCGGTATTCGCTGACGAGGCACTGGGCCTTGCCGCGGCGTTCGCGGATCAGGTTGCCATAGGCGTCGTAGTCGTAATGGCGGTCGCCGTGCATCCGCAGGCGGTTGCCCTGGACGCGGGCCGGGCCGGGGCGGTCCTGCATCAGCAGGTTGCCGGCCGGGTCGTGGCTGAAGTGTTCCGGGGGTTCGCCGTGGGGATGGCGCACGCCGAGCAGCCGGTCTCGCAGATCGTAGTCATAACGGCGCTGGCCGTGGCGACTGTCGCTGAGGAGGGCCAGGTTGCCGTTGGCGGCGTAGCGGTAATGCCGGTGGTACCG
>NZ_JBWKVA010000031.1:0-72912 GCF_059421425.1 Pseudomonas sp. GW821-FHT02H09 | reverse complement strand
GCTGATAATCTTGTTGACTATCAGTCTGACTCCACAAGCACCCACACGAATTGCTTGATTCAGTTGTTAAAGAGCGGCTGGTTAAGATCTTTCGTCTCAACCGAGGTGCGCATTCTACAGATACCAATTACCCCGTCAAGCAATTATTTCAAAATTTTTCAAATTTTCTCTTTAGACTTCAAATGCTTAGCCAGCCTCCATCATCTCTTGTCAGCAGGCGATGAATGCTGTACCACAAAAAATCTCGGCCTAAGTCGCACACCCTTCTCTCTATATATGTGTGCTTAGGCGCCATAGCGGACACCCCTCCCTTGCAGCCGTCCCTTTGCAACGGCCGCACACTGGCAACCCAACGCGGGACCGCAAACACTCCATGTTCAGCCTCTGGATAAGAATATAAAGCCAGCTTTTGAAAAGCACTGCCGACCGGGAAAAACGTGATGGATGCCACCAACGCCAAAGGAGTCCAGGTTACTACAATCAGAAAGTGTGGTTGAGCAGCAGCCCACCTTCCGCATCCGGGCTAGCGTCGGAAAAGCCCTTTACCGCATACAACTGGATCTTCCAGTGCTGGTTGAGCTTCTGAGTGACGAAGAGGGTGAGCTCCTTGAGTTGGTCGCCACTCGAGACGACTTTCTGCCGCCAGTCGTAGGAGGCGCCCACAGTGGTGAGCGCGGCCACTGGTATGGCGAAGCCAAGGCTGGCAAATATCGGGTTGTTGAAGTTGGTGCCGGACGGATCGCCGAACTTCTTCCAGCCCAGGGTGGCGAACCCGGTCACCGGGCCAAAGGCCTTGGCGACGTCGACCTGGGCGGAGTAGTCGGTTTTTCCGGTGCCCAGGCACTTGTCCTCGTCGGCAGTGGGGAGCTTGACCTTGCCAACCAGATTCAACAGCACGCTGCCCTGACTACCGTCGAGCACGGCATAGTCGGCGCTGGCGATGGTGTCTCCGAGACCGCTTTCCATTTTGCCGCATCCGCCCGGCAACGGTTCGCCATCAGGGCCGACCGAGGGGTTAGTAATGCGTAGCCAGGGAACGGTGAGTTTGTACGTCATGGGTCCGGTTTCGTACTTGCCGACGAGCGGGACGTACCAGATTTCGGATGTGGTACCGGTGCCATAGTCACCTCGTGAGTAGTCGACGCCGATCGAAGTGCTGAATGTATTGGCCAAGGCCGGCAAGGTTAAGCTGGCGAGCAGGCTGGCGAGCAGGGTGCGCTTGGATTTCATGTTCACCTCGTGTATCCAGTCATCGAAGCTCACAAAGCATTTTTTGTTTCTGCAAAGCGCGGCCACCAAAAGGCACGTACGGATAGCGCGTGTCATCTTTGCGGTGGCATGGCGCAAGCGCGATGGGACTTATCCAGCCTAGTTACCTATGACGATAGTGCATCATGACGCACTGTTTAATTCTTCTTTTCAGGACGCTCGACCTTCTCGACTTTCTCGACCCTCTCGACCTTCTCGACTTTCTCGACTTTCTCGACCCTCTCGACCTTCTCGACTTTTTCTGGTCGTTCGACTTTCTCGACTTTTTCTGGTCGTTCGACCTTCTCGACCTTTTCTGGTCGTTCGACTCTCTCGACCTTCTCAACTTTGTCTGGTTGTTCCAGCTTCTCGGTGCCCTCGCGGCGGTCGTCGTCCCCGTGGAAGGTTTCGCTGCGCAAGCCGTTATCGCTCTCAGTGCGGCCGCTCTTGTTGTCGCCCGAGTCGTCCGCTCTATGATCGGTGTCGCCGTCAGTGGCTCTGACTCGCCCGGATTGGTTCCTGGCTGGCGTATCGGAGCGCTCGTGAGGGAACTCGATACGCGTTGCCCGTACCTCGCGCGCACCGCTGAACACACCGCTCACCCGCACGCGTCGATCCAGTGCCAGTTCGGAGGGTTGCCCACCGACAAACACTGTGTCGCGCTCCAGCGTCACGTTGAAGCCGCCAACAACCAAGTGCCGGTCCTGCCGCCCCTGCACCAGACCTTCGATCACCGCCTGGTGTACCTGGCCGACGAAGGCGAGGCTCGGGTCGGGGCGACTCTGGGCGACGTTCAGCTCGCGACCGGACCAGTGGCCGCGCACCAGCACTTCTTCTGCCGGCGCCGGGTGATTGCTCAGCTTCAGCCCCTGGAGACTGCCGGTGCGATCAATCGAGCCGATGGCACTGGCGTCCCTGAGGCCGGGCGCCCGGTCGATGCGGCTGGCCACCACCTCGCCACGGGCATTGCGCAGCCCGCTGACCCGTACCGGCTCGCCCGGACGCAGACCTTCAGCGACCCGCGCGCCGCTGGCGAGGCGCACCGGTTGCCCCATGACCTGCAGTGGCGCCGAAGCGCTCGGGAGGGCCGTCAAAGGTCCTTCATAAATGTGCAAGATCGAGATGCCCTCTGCCTCCAGGCCTCGCGGAGAGGTGACCGCCGACACTGCGACCACTTGGCCCACCTCCAGTTGGGCGCTGTTGGCGGCGATGCCGTTCTCGCTGACCGGCACGTCTTTGGCAAAGTGCACTTCCAAGCCATTGATGCAGATCGAGGCGAACCCGGTGATCGTGCCGACGATACCGGTGCCGCCAGTACCTCCCGGACGCTGCGTGATCGGCGCGCCGGTGCCGCCGATCCCACCATTTTCGGTGCGAATGCCGGTGCCACCCACGCCGCCAGCCAACGCACCGGTGCCGCCGATGCCTCCCGGACGTTGCATGATCGGCGCGCCAGTGCCGCCGATCCCACCATTTTCGGTTTGGTTACCGGTGCCACCCACGCCGCCAGGCTTCGCGCCAGTGCCACCAATGCCACCCGGAAGCTGCGTGATCGGCGCGCTGACAATACCCACGCCATCCTGGTTGACGCAGGCCGGCGCGGCCTGCACCAGAGCGGGAAGTCCAAGGCCCAGGGCGATGGTGATGGCACGAAAGAGGCGTAGGTTGGCAGTCATGGTTGGGGGGCCTTCGGCGAAATGGGTTCGGTAGGCTCCGTGTAGAAGTAAAGACCGATGGTAATGCGCTGGCGCGGTTCGGGACTGGGCAGGTCACGGCTTTCGAGTTCAGTGGCGAGCCGGTTAAAACCTAACAGGGCCTGCATACCCTCGTTGGCGACGGCCTCGCGCAACTCGTCGACGCTGGCCGGGACCAGCGCGTCGTAATGAACGCTACGCTCAAAAAAGGCCGGACCTTCCCCGCTCAGGTTGTGCACCGCAGCGCAGGCGTGATCGTGCAGGTTGTGACCCAAGTACGCTGCTTTCTCATCGAAGCCCTTCTGCGGCACGAAGGCCTGGACTTCGAGGTGGACGCGATCTTGCTCGTCAAGACGGACGACGCCCAGGCGCAGCCATTCGTCCAGCACCACCCGCGCACGGATGTCCGTGCTGATTTTCGCTACCAAAGCGTCGAAGGAGCAGTCGCCGCCGACACTGGCTAGTCGCGGCAGGGGCAATGGCTGGCCGGAGTGATTACAGAAGGGCATGCTGTTGGTCCAGGTGTTGACCAATTGCGCACCGAGGGTGATGTTTTCGGGAAGAGCGGTAAAAGTCGTGTCGCTTGTCTTGCGCAAGCGCCGCACATCCTTGCGATGAACCCCGGTGAGCAGGTTGATGCGGCTGTCGCTCGGGGCTTTATCGTCAAGGCGGAATTCACGATCCGCCACATCGACGAAGACCTCCTTGAGCAGGTCGGCGAACACCGAATAGGTGACTCCTTTGCGGAGCATCAGGCGTACCAGAGGCCGCATGACTTGCCGAAGGGCTTTTAGCAGCGAAGCAGGCAGGGTAGGCGGTTGCATTCAGTGCATTCCTAGACAGATAAACGCAGTATAGCGGTGCGGGAAAAAATCCCATGAGCGGCTTGTGCCGCGTTACCCCCTGCCAATTTTCAGGCCCAACCACTGTACTCATCTATGACGCTTGGTTGACGGGGACTGACCTGCTGCGCGCAAACGCCTCATACAAAACCAGTCCCCGGACCTTTGTTTGATGCCATTAAATTCCGTCAGTCTCCGCTGTTATCAGCGTCGGGTTCGCCGCCGACGTGATTGCGTGTACTTCCGAAATGGTTGCCTTTGAGGCCTCTATCCCTGAACGGCTTTTTCAGCCTTTTCTTCAGCCTGCTCTATAGCCTGTTCTTCAGCCTTTTTAGCCTTCTCAGCCTTTTCTTCAGCCTGCTCTGCAGCCTGTTCTTCAGCCTTTTTAGCCTTCTCAGCCTTTTCTTCAGCCTGTTCTGCAGCCTGTTCTTCAGCCTTTTTAGCCTTCTCAGCCTTTTCTGCTGCCTGTTCTGCTGCCTTCTCAGCCTTTTCTTCAGCCTGTTCTACAGCCTGTTCTTCAGCCTTTTTAGCCTTCTCAGCCTTTTCTTCAGCCTGTTCTGCAGCTTGCTCTTCAGCCTTTTTAGCCTTCTCAGCCTTTTCTGCTGCCTGTTCTGCTGCCTTCTCAGCCTTTTCTGCAGCCTGTTCTGCTGCCTTCTCAGCCTTTTCTGCTGCCTGTTCTGCAGCCTTCTCAGCCTTTTCTTCAGCCTTTTCAGCCTTTTCAGCCTTCTCAGCCTTCTCAGCCTTTTCAGCCTTCTCAGCCTTTTCAGCCTTCTCAGCCTTCTCAGCCTTCTCAGCCTTTTCAGCCTTTTCAGCATGATCGCCGCTTAGCCCGTTGCCCACTCCATTCCCGCCCAATCCACCGGAATGACCAGTACCGCCATTACCCTCACCGTGGCCACCGCCATTTCCACCACTACCATTACCACCTCCGCCGCCATTACCACCACCGCTGCCACCACCGCCGCCACTGCCACTATGACCACCTCCGCCGCCATTGCCACCTCCGCCACCGCCGCCATCGCCGTGACCTCCACCGCCACCGCCGCCATCGCCGTGACCTCCACCGCCACCGCTTCCACCACTGTCTTTGGCATATGCACTTGAGCTATGTGAAATAGCATCAGGTACCAGAACGATGGAAGCCGACAGGACTCCACCAATTGCCAACGCCAATAAAGCCTTCTTGAAACGCATATGAGCCATCATCTTGTCTCTCCTGGTGATTTACCGCGAGCAGAGCCAATGCCATCCGAGAGCCGCATACCTGGAAGCAGCCCCTCACCCTTACATTTTTCTCCTTAATCATTGGCGTGGGAAAAATTCCCATATGAATAAAGCTAGTTCGCTTTGGCCGAGCGTCAACCCGCGCACGGAAAAGCCGACTGGCGGTCGGGCGGAGGAGGACGTCAAAAATGGAGTGACGGCGGGGTGTAGTGTTCAACTAATCCCGGACACGACGTTAAGTTTCTGCTCAGCCTGAGCCAGTCCAATCCGCTGAAAGCTGATAGCCAAAAGCTTGAGCGCTTGGAGAAGTGGGGGACTGGATATGAGATCGGGTCGGCATAATCAGCGAAGGATTACGCTAAGTAACTGATTTTATTGGTGTCCCAGGGCAGGTTCGAACTGCCAACCTTCCCCTTAGGAGGGTCAATTTAGAAGCCACCAAGCTTGAGACAGACCAGCAATTACTGGGCTTATCGTCCGGTTGCGTCCGTAAAAACAGCCCCGTATAGTTCTTTTTGCTGCCACGGTGCTGTCACGGAGCTGGATTGCTTGAAAACGAAGATCACTCAAAAGCTCATCAACGGCCTACACTCGGAGCCTAAAGCCTACCGCGTGCATGACACTGTACAGCCCGGCCTATTCATCCGCGTGTTGCCGAGCGGGCATAAATCGTACATGGTCACCTGGGGTCGCAACAAGAATGCCACCCTTGGCCGCGTTGGGGTTGTGACTCTCGATCAAGCGCGCACCGAGGCCGCCCAGTACCTGGCAGATGCGCACGCCCACGGGGAGCCACTGGCCGTCGCCCAAGGGCGGAAAGGTGCCGCCCTGCCCTCTTTGCGCCAGTTCATCGACGACACCTATATGCCCTGGTTCAAGACGCACCACAAAGGGCATGAGAAAACCCTGCACACGCTCGACAACAACTTCGAGGCGATCATGTCTCAGCGTCTCGACGCGATCACCGGCCGCGACCTGGACCAGATCCGCACAGGATGGATGCAGTCAGGCAACAAGCCATCGACGGTAAACCGCAAAATGGGCTCGATCAGCGGCCTATTCAGTAGAGCCGTTGAATGGGAGTACATCAGCGCCCATCCGATGAACAAGCTCAAAGCCCTCAAGGTCGACTCCATGGGGTTGGTCCGCTATCTGGATGCCGACGAGACCAAGCGCCTGCGCGAAGCTCTGGACGCGCGCCAAGACGAAGCGAGGGCCGAACGCGAAAATGCAAACAAGTGGCGAGCAGACCGCGGCAAAGAGCCGATGCAAAGTTTGCTGCAACTGCCCTTCACTGACCACCTGAAGCCCATGGTGCTTGTGTCGCTGAATACCGGCATGAGGCGTGGCGAACTGTTCGACCTGAAATGGTCAGCTGTGAACTTCCATACGAAGACGATCACCGCCAATGGCGCCACCACCAAAACGAGCGATACGCGGCATATCCCAATGAACAAGGAAACGTTCGGCGTGCTGGAAGATTGGAAAAAGCAGGCTGCGAAGTCTCGGTACGTTTTTCCGAGCCAGGCCGGCGGCCGTCTGGAAGATGTGAAGAGCGCGTGGCTTAACCTACTTGAGCGAGCCAAGATTGAAGGCTTCCGCTGGCACGATATGCGTCACGACTTCGCGACACGCCTTGTTATGGCGGGCGTACCGCTCAATACGGTACGGGATCTGCTAGGGCACGCCGATATTAAAATGACGCTTAGGTATGCCCACTTAGCGCCGGGTACCAAGGCGGCAGCGGTGGAGCTCATCTAGGAGGAGAATCAAGCATTAAATCGCTATCGATCATAGGCAATATAGTCGGCGATGCTTTGTTCCTCTCAACGTGATTAAGTATGTCTTGCCAGAAAGCGCGTACATGCGATGCAACCAGCTGAGATTCTGTTGACGATCCGTTACTGTGTTTCTCCCAAAAAAACTCAGTTGCCTTGATGGTTTCCCAAATCCTGAGCTCATCGTACGTCAAGGCTTCAGGCATATGAATGGCCAACTGCACTAGCCTTGAAGACTCGTCAGTAGACCAGATTTTATCGAGAACAGTGGACAGACTACCGCCATCAACGTCGACTGTTTGCTGGGCTATCGCCTGCGCAATTGCCCACTCAATTACGGCTGTCAAGGAGCGCTTTTGCAGTCTCCCCATTATGTCCAAAGCGAACTTTATCTTCGGATCAATTCTGATCCCAACACTAACTGTTGTGCTCGTCTCGCCGGTGCGCTTGCTCGTCTTAGTGGCCATAGCATTCCATCTATTCTGTAGTCGGCTCAGCCGACCTGATAGGTGCAGCTTGCTCGACGCGCAAATCACTGTCAATCCATGCAAATACAAGACTGTATAGCATTTGCTTGCACTGATAGATTTATGCGTTATAACCTAGCAACACCTGGCATCCTCTTCGGTGCCGGAATTTAGGGAGACGACCATGGAACAAACGCCACAACAAATGGCTCCGCTGTCAGTGAGCGTCGAAGAATCTGCCCGCATTTTGGGCATTTCGCGCTCTGCTACTTATGAGCTCATCGCCCAAGGCGAAATCAAGACTTTCAAAATTGGTCGTCGGCGCCTGGCACTGGCATCCGAACTAAAGGTGTTTATCGAGCGTGCAGCTAAGGCCGGCGCACGGTGAAGCACGAAAAGAATAAAGGGGAAGTATTGCGCAGGACTGCGCGGAGAATTGCCAAGGCGGTGCTCGAACACCGCCTTAGCGAAAACACACTGGATAGCACCAACGTGAGGGGCAAACTATGACACGCCATTCTTCAACTGAGCAAGACCGTAAGATGATGGAGGCGCTGCGAAACGGCCCAGTGTCGACCATCGAAGCGGCAAAGGATTTGGACATCGTCCAGCCTCCAAACACCATCCGCCGCCTTAGAAAAAAGGGGCACGAAATCCGCACCTACTGGACGCATCAGTCCACTGAGCCGGGCCGCCCGCCGCATCGGGTGGCCAAGTACATTTTGATGCGCGAAGCGTCGTAAACCAGATATGCAGCGCTCTCCCCATTTTTGGGGCGAGCGCTCGCACCTGCCTGTGAGCCGCTGAATGGCCAGAAAGAAATCCTACAAGGTCGACTTTGGGGGCGGTCGAGCGCTGGCCCTACCTTATCGACTGCTGATCAGCGACGCCTTCGACAATCTGTCGCCCAAGGCAGTAACCGTGCTGATCAAGCTGGCCAGGAATTACAACGGCCGCAATAACGGCGATCTGTCTTGCACGGCCTCGATGATGGCCAAGGGAAAGTCTATGGACGCCAAGACGCTTGCTTCCGCCCTTTCCGAGCTTATCGATGCTGGCTTGATTGTCCGAACCCGAGAGAGCCGCAAGGGAGGGCGGGAACAGGGAATGGCACGTTGTGCGCTTTACGCGCTCACCTGGGCAGCAATAGACGATTGCCTGGGAAAGGAGCTCGAATTATCCCCTGGTCCACCGCGCTTCAAGTTCATCTGATTTTCGAGTTTTTCGGTGGGAATTTTTCCGCCTAGTACTGGGAATTTTTCCCAGTTAACGCGCCTTCATTGTCCGGTTGCGTCCGGTTGTTTTTCTGAAATGGTGCAGTACTGGGATTTTTTCCCAGTACCTTTCAATGAAACCGGGGCCTCCAGATGGGTATGAAAACGGAAAAAATCCCACCCTTTATAAATTACCACCACCAGGGCTTATAGATGGGATCTAAGACGTACCAGCAGGCGCGATGCACTCATGGTTATTCAGGGAAATGTAGACGCGTTGGAGGCTTCACCTTTCTTGTTGTCGACTTCCTCCCTTGGACGCTGATCGGTATGTGTCGTCCATGCGCGGAGGAAGTGAGGAAGGATCTGATCTACCAGGTTGAAAAGGGCCAAGGCCGATAGTCGCCGATCCGCCACCCTAGAAGTCGAGCCGTGTTTCAAACCGAAACAAGGCACCACCCTGTTGTGGGGTAGTGCCTTGATGACGATGAAACTCTCGTTGTATCCCTGATTAGATTTCAACCTCTAGCCGAGGCCGATCAGCACCAGGGTCGTCTGAACCGAAAAGCGCCTGATTCAATGCCTTCCTGCTCTCACACTACAGGTCGTACTCAGGGTGGCTGCCCGCTCCCATAGTATTCGCCCATTCTGGCAACTCTTTGCGCCACCGCATCTCATTCAAGTGCGTCCACCAGCGACTCGCGTGACGTTGCTCCGCGACTATTAGCTCGGCCAGGAGCACGCGTTGTGCGCCGGTGAGCACAAGAAGCGTTGAAACCTGAATGAACGCCTGACGATCTAAGCCTTGTCGTACCGATGCGCGCAGGCCAATATCGGCCGTCTCTCACGGAAGAAAAACCAAATGACGGCACTGATTGGCAAGCGCTTCACCGAGCTCGAGGAGCAATTAGAGATACTGCTGAGTAACGCCACCCTCAAGCGAGATGATTACGATGGGACCTCAGAGCTTTACCTATCACCCGACTTGATCCTCAACTGGAATGTCAAAGCTAAATCGTTGATGGAGCGTGTCTGCGGCGCTGACTCGACTCACCTCAAGATGTATGCGGATGCAGATGTACAAGGGATGTACGAATCGTATGTAGATCGTCTGAACCGACTTAAAGCAATTTTTCTGGCGGCAAAAGAGGACTTTGAAGGTGGCTACCTCAACACTGTCCGCAATCTAGTTCAGGCAGAGGTATTCGGGAGTGAGCTTGAACAGGCGAGCGAACTACTATCCGCCGGATATGCGTCCGCAGCCGCGGTGATTGCTGGTGTGGTACTGGAAACAACTGTTCGCAACATCTGCACAGATAAGGGTATCCAGCACGGGAGTCTCGACAGGATGAATGCCGAGCTGGCGAAAGCCGGTGCATACAATTTACTCCAGCAGAAACGCATCACCGCGATGGCGGCCGTCCGCAATAGCGCCGCACACGGCAAGACGGACGAATTCAGCTCGGGAGACGTAAAAGGAATGATCAACGACGTTGAGCGCTTTCTCGCGGCGACCCTTCAGTGATCAACACATCTTAGAGATGTGCTCAAAACTGAGCACACCGGGTGCTTGGATGAGATACAAGCAGAATCCCGCACACCTGACTATTACCGATTAGCTAGCCAGGTACTTGCCCTGTGGGGCTCTAGCAGCGTGCTTCGCGGATGTCTGAGGAGAGCTGACTGGGGCTCCTCGAGTTCGAGGCCATCGCTAACTATTCCGACTCAATGAAGGTCGATGAAAGCGGCCGGATGAGATCACTCGCTAGCAGCGTCCCTTATCCCTAGCTGAAATTGCCTATTTCGCGGGGGAGAAGGAAGGGCAGTGAAATAGCTCCATCTCAAAAGCCAGCACAACCTTCGTTTTCGTTAGCCTAGGGTAGACCCTCATTGCTGACGCTCCGGCGCGATTGAGGTAGGATGTTGTGGTAAAGAGATTCGTATAGCCCTCAATTAGGCGTACCTTGCGTGATTAACAAATTTCAGATCGAGAACTTTAAATCCATTGAATCGGTTGACCTAAGCTTAGGTCGTATAAATGTATTTATTGGCGAGAACGGCGCTGGGAAAAGCAACATCCTGGAAGCCATTGCATTGGCTGGTGCTGCAAGTGCCGACAAGCTCGACAACGAATTCCTTTCATCTAGGGGCATTCGAGTCACCGCTCCTAGCCTGATGAAATGTGCATTTGAAGAGTCTGAACCCAACTCTCAAATTGTCATTAAAATCATTAAAAGCAATGAAGCCACTGTCACCTACACACTTACAAATGATGAGCAACCTTATTCAAAGTGGGCATATACGGCAGAACACGAGCATGCCGGGTCAATACCTAACGACGCTGAAGAAGTAAAAGTAAGTGTAAAGCTGAATAGCTTTTTGGACACGTTAACCACGTTTATGACCAGCCCCGAACTTTCTGAAGAAATAAAAAAACAGGCAATGCAAGAGTTTAGTGCTAAGTGGGCCGAGCAAAACAAAAAAACCGACACAAAAAGAACATCAAGAAAGAGCACAGCAACACCAAGAACACTGACCGTCACAGTCGACGGAAACAACGCCTTTGCAAACTATCTCACAAACAACATTACAAAAACAAAAAAAACATATATAGAGAGCAAAGATAGCAACACTACAAAGCTTTCAGATTTCATTATTTTCTCTCCCGAAAACAGCGCGCTCAGAGACTATCAAAAAGAAGGCCAGATACTACCACTAGGGATTAATGGCGAAGGTTTACTTCAGTTAATTGAAGTAGAATCCAAATCTCCAAATAGTGACTACCTAGAGAGACTCAATCAGTTTCTATCATTATTTGGATGGTTTAGAAGCTTTTCACTTGCAAGCGAGCCGTCCGCAAAGCAACCTGTTGAGATTGGAGACATTTACATATGCGACAGTCGCAACAAACTAGACTTGAGAAGTGCAAACGAAGGCTTCCTTTTCCTTGTTTTCTATTTCGCTCTATTTTCGTCAGAACTAACTCCTAATTTTTTTGCCATCGACAATATTGACGCATCGTTAAACCCAAAGCTTTGCAGAAAATTAATTGAAGAGCTTTCCACACTCGCCATCAAACATAACAAACAAGTTTTGCTCACCACACACAACCCCGCTATTCTTGACGGGCTGAATCTAGATAAAGATGAGCAGCGTCTATTTGTAATATCACGAGGAATGGCAGGCGAAACGAAGGTCAGAAGAGTGAAAAAACCAAAACTTGTAGACGGTGCTCCGCCTCTAAAGCTCTCTGAAGCTTTTATGAGAGGATCACTTGGTGGACTACCAAAAGGATTTTGAGAATTGCCCAGTTTCGCTCTCATTTCTGAAGGAATTACAGATCAAGTTGTGATTGAGGCTATCCTCGACTCCTTTTATAAAGGAGGGGATGATGAGTTATCAATTGCATACATACAACCCACTCGAGACGCCACCGACTTGTCACGTCAAGACAAAGAGGACTTCGGTGGATGGGAGCAAGTTCTTGAACACTGCTCCATCTCGGAACATATATATGAAGCCCTAGCTCTCAATGACTATATAATAATCCAGATAGACTCTGACATTTGCTGGCACCCTACCATTCAAATTGACCCAGGCTTGCCATGGAAAGAGCTAATTGAAACTATTCAAAACCTGATAATCAGCCGAATAGACCCAACTATAATTACCAACCATCAAGAGAGGCTTATTTTCGCGATTGCCATTCACTCCACGGAGTGCTGGTTAATCCCTCTCTACACGAAGGTAAAAGGAGAGCTCAATCGAGTAAATGATTGCGAGGGATTGCTTCGCTCAATAATGCGGCGCAACAATGACGTATATAAAAAGGACTATCGGATATTCAACACTCTAGTGCGCCCCCTTCGAAAAAAGAAAAACCTGTTGGATGCCTTATCCTTCTCACCTAGTTTAAATAACTTTGTAGCCAGCCTCCCTGCAATTAGAGAGGAAGACGCTTAACCATAGGGAATTTAGAAACTGTGAGCTTTAATTTTTTGCGTTAAACTAAACTCAAATTTTGGTAATAATGAAATTCTGAGAATCTGGCGACCCCCCTCAGGTTTGAGTGCGTTTCCCTCTCCCAGGTAAAAGCCTTACGCCCCCCTCTCCCACAGTGAAATATCACAAAGTATGACGTTTTGGTCTCAGTGAGACAGACTGCTCCGAATCGGATTAGTTGACCGGTTTCGGTCCAAGGGGCGGCAGAAAGTCCGGCATAACATGAGGTTGCTGATTGAGGATGAGGGACACAAACCTCTCTCGCAATGCTGTATCCAAAGCGGTCGAAAAGCACGTTACATTCGAGGTGATCTGTTCCTTGCGCAGCAAGCTTCGCCAGTGCAATCGGTCATTAGTGGGCGACTCCCAATTCAACAGTTGGACTAAAGCCTTATGTGCGAATTGAATACCTTCTTTGCCTGCGACAAATCGCAGGTGAACGTGGGTATCGGTATGCTCCTCCTGCTCTTCCAAGTCCCAAGCAGCTAGTAGCGACTGGACTTCGCGATCAACATCCTTACGGCGAACACCATCGCGATCGGTGAAATCCACTTCGTCAATTGTCATCTCCCACTGTTGCGTGCAGCCAAACTCAGTCTGCTCTACGTCGACAAGCTTATCTTTGCGAAATCGAAGGTTCACTCCAACACCGTCGCCGATCGCGTAAGCAACATCGCCGGCCAATACGCCGAGAATATTTTCCCTCAACGCCCTTTCCAGCGTGATATTAAAGTTCTTGTTGGCCTTCTTCATATGTCGTACTTCGAATAGCGTCCAGACGCATTGGAATTTCCAAGCGACCAGCAAAGGCATCCCCACCAGCTCCGCGTAGTTCTGTAGACGTTTTAGGTACTCGGGTGTGAACGAAAGGACCTTACCCTTTTTCGATTTCACTTCAATCAGCACGGGGGACTTGTTGGACTGGGTCGAGAATCTGGCAAGTAAATCAGGCACCTGATAATCTTGCTTTGAGGTGATAGGCGCCTGCTGCTGGTCAAGCTTGTGCATGAGTTGGCACTTCCCGAGCCAAGCGCAGACTACGGAGAACTCATCCTCCGCAGGCAGGCCAATGTCGAGCCGGCGAACCCCTTCAGCCACAGACGTAGCATCTGCGTCCCATCCCAGCTCAGCCAGCACATCTTGAATTAGCCTGGCACCATCCACTGGCATTGTCTTCTTATCGTCTACTTGCATCGCATCCTGCCCGTTAATAGAAAATGAAAAAGATAATAGTTGGCTGGGTCACAAAAAAACTCTCTTTTGCTGGGCACACTCAACGCCGTCCCAATGTTCAGTGAAAGGACCTGACAGCAGGCTGGAGCAGGCGCGATTCAATTGTGATCCTCGCTCACATTTGAGCCATCCGAACTAAAGCCGCAATCCGGCTTTTCCTCGCTATCGACTCCGCGACACGTTTTCAGAATTCGCAAAACGTGGCGCGCGCTCCAGCTCTTAGCGAATTTTCCTTGCGTAGCCTTTCCTAACTACGCGCGAAATGTAGCTATTCAGCCCTCTACCGGCTCTAGCCAATCGATGCATTTCTGCAATAGATCCAGGACCCGCACTCTGATCTGTATACAGGTACTGCGCCCGGTCCATAAATTCGACGGTGATAGATCCATTCCCTATCTCAAATGCAGCCACATTTGAGTCTCCTCCCAGGTTCCTATAGCGTTCCATCGTCGTTCCTTTGGGCAAGTGATTTCATGGGAAAAGCAACGGTTTGCTCTGCACTCATGACGCTAGTCTAGGATCTTCGAATGTCCAAAAAATGCACTGAATACCCCTGACAACAGGCTGGAGCAGGCGCGACTCAATTGTGATCATGGCTCACATTTGAGCCATTCAAACCGAAATGGGATTTCCTCACTTTGCCTCGGCATCGATTTCGCGACACGTTTTCAGAATTCGCAAAACGTGTCGCGACATCTGACCTACCGAAATGGGATGTCAGGTCCGCGCCCCCATTGGGGGCTGGATGGATTTGAGTTCCTCAGATTGAGGATGAGCGGCCAAGCTGTAAACCCAGCCCTGTATCACTTTGCCTTCCCACGATTTACTGCAACAAAAACCCCCTCCCCGCTCCCCTCCAACCCAACTATTTCAGTCCCGTTTAATCCAGTTAGATGTAGCACATAGAGTGCACCCTAAAAGCACTGGATATACACTCAGATCAGGTCTAATGTGAGCCTTGAACGGCTTTTACAGCCCATAGAGGACAAATCATGTCGCACCCTACCAAGCTCCGCGGCCACCAGGCCAAACCAACCCGCGCCGAAGTCAAAGCCGCCTGGGGACGCCTGCGCAACGCAGCGGATCAAGGCAGTGTCCAGGCAAATGCTCTGCTGATCGCACTCGTTGAAAATCATCCCCTGATCGTCCCTTTGGTCACTCGATAAAACAAAAGGTGAACAAGCGCCCGATAAGAACGCAGGCGCTTTTTTTTGCCTGTCATTTCGAGTTATGGCGGCTGTTTGTGGGTGGCGTTCGCGCCTGCCGGGCTTCTTTTACCCCGGTTAACCAACCTGCATACAGTCCTCCTCCATTCGTTTGGTCGCGAAGGTGGCGGCATCCCAGCAAAAGGAGCTGTACCTCATGCAACATGACGCCAGCTCAATCATTAACAGTTATGTCAGATAATCCCAGGAGCTAACTATGAGCAGGAAAACGTTAATCAGTGAAGTTCTACTGGAGACGGATCGTGTCTGGGGGGAGTATGGCTTTGGGGGCGAGCTTGATGAGTATGCTTGGCTTGCTGTGACGTTTGGCATTACTTATGAGCAAGATGTGCAATGGAAGCTTATTCTGGATCACGCGTGCGATTGTCTGGAGGATGATGACTTCGAGGACGAAAAGTTGATGTTCTTTCTAGAGGACGACGGTGCGGTGATTCATTTTCTTAATACATTCCTTGAAATGTACCAACGCTCATCAGCGGTATTTCCTCGTTCAGCATCTTGAGGGCCTGCTCCAGACCCACGGGTGTCCCCAAAACCGAGGAGTCCGCCAAGTCAGACTTCAAATCCAGCGTGGATAGAGGTTGGGAGGGAATGCGTTGGGGCGGTGTTATGACGCCACACCAGCCTACGCAAATCAGATCTACGTCCAGTCGTTCAGATTTGGGTGCCCCTTCCACGGTCCGTTGGTGACATCTCCCATCGCTGGAAGCGCTACTCACGGGACTCTGAACCCTCATTGAGTGATTAGCGCTATCGTATCCCTTTAAGATTTTCACCCCTCCCGCCGATACAGACACAAGCGCTGGCTTAAGTTTTGTGATTCCAGTTTGGATGAGCATCGGACATATTTTTTCGGCTGCAAGAGGGTCTTGTCGTGTTTGATCAGTTACTTGCCATGGTTAATCTGGGAGAGAGACTGCCGGAGGCTGTTGGCTGGAAGTTTATTGGCCCCTATGGGCTTTCTCTTCCCGAGGAGATTTTGGAAGCAATTAGCGATGAGCAGGCGAAAATCGATAGCACCTTCACCGGCTCAGCGTTGGTTGTGTACAACTACTCAGGTGTTTCGAAGGCTGAAATACGGGTTCTGTATAGCGGCAGCTTTAAGTTCAGACCCAAAGTCTCCTATGGACGCCGGAATGTTCCTGTGAAGTGGGAACACGACAGTGAGAACAATGAATTCGTCTTTTATGACACACCTCCCAACGAGAGCATCGAGATAGAGCTGTTTAATGTCTATCAGGATTTTTCCGTGGACCAGGTTCTCGTTGACGGAAAATTGATTACGAAATTCATGAACAAGAGGGCGTTGGCCAAGGCGTATCCCGATCTATTTTCGAGGGTAGTGCTTATCAGCTTGCCGATTCTTTTTATCGTGGTTATCGCGATGACCGCCTACACCAGCTATGCCGCTTACAAACAAAGTCAGGATAACAAGCTGGTCAGTGGAGCCTTTGCTGGTTTTTCCGGATGCGCGCTCTCCGTATATGACAACCCACCGGGTGAGAAAAGTAGAGAGGAGCTCGCCAGGAAAATCAAAAAACTGGAACCTTGGATGAAGCAGGTGCTGCTTGCAAGGAACAAGGTCTCTTCGGAAGCTGATCTTTACGACCTCGACCGGGTAATAATTTGCACCCCAGACGCGGTGTAAGGCGAGAGTCGCTTCGGTCCCTCTATGGCGGATGCACTCTCACGAAGTGTTAGACGCGATCGCCGGTGAAATCCGGCTCGGCTACGCGTGATGGGGGTTTCCAGCCAATACACCTGCTTTTGGGAGTAAACCATAACGGGGGTTTCGTGCCTCGAAACCTCTTGGTTCGCGCAAGTAACTTGACGTTGGAAAACGACCCAGAAGCCTCACTGGGTAATCTCGGAAACATTAGGTTTTATTACCAAAGCACTGAGCACTCCGCTTGAGCGTCAGCTTTGGTCAATCACAAAACCCGAATCGCGCGGGCCTAAAAACAGCAGTTTCGAAATCCCCCAGCTCAAGACGTTCACGTTTTTCACGGGCGCTAAACTCAACCGCGGCTATCGAGAGCTGACTTAGCAAAGTGACCAGCTTTGCACCACCACAGATCCGGTCATCAAACTGGGAATGTCGCGCTCGAATGCGTGCAAGTGACTCATTGGCTTGCCTAGCAATTTCGAGCGCCTTGCGCAGTTCAGCCCTATCTTGACCGAAGCCGACCACCAATACGCCAATGCGGCTCGCCATAAGGTGTGCTAGCGACTCAAGCGACTCAGTCATGCATTCTGCACAGCGCCAGCGATTGCAGCGCTGGGAACATCCTTAGGCGTCGGTCGGGGTGTTGGCACATCAGTCAGCCCAAGCAGAAAATCTGCACTCACATCGTACAGGCTGGCATACCGCAGAATTTGGAGGGTGCCGGGCAAGCGGCGGCCTTTTTCATGTTGGCAGACCTGCCCAAGATTCCGCTGGCCTAATGCTTTCCTAGCGTCATCAAGAGTCATCCCTGCCGCTGCCCTGGCAAGCTTTAGTCTCCTACCCAACTGAGCTGCCAATGCACTCTCGGCTTGGGGATCAATCCGAATTGCCATTAAGCTGAATGCCCCGCGGCTATGCGGTGCGGCAAGGCTTCGATACGGGCTAACATCTGGGCTGTCTCGCGAATGGCTTGACGGCGACCTTCAGCGTTTTGCCGCAACTCCTGCGCTCGCAAAGCCAGCGCCCGAACATCTGGTTCAGGTCCGATCGCAACCAATACCTGCGATTCTGTCAAACCGGTTTTAATTAAAACGGCGAATTTGCGCTGGTACTCAGAACTAGCCACCTTGCACTGAAGTTCAAGGTGCGCCGCCTCGGCATCGAGCTCCCGGGAGTAAACCCTCTCAGCCATCGCAACCTCATCGTTAAGCAGACGGTGAGCAGTCTCGCTTTCGACTTTCCGTGCCAGTTGAGCAACCTTGCGCCTAACTTCCAGATCGTCTAGAACTCGTTTTTGGAATGCACAAATATCGACCCCTGCATCGGCAAAAGCGAATCGGAGCTGGTCGATAGATTCATCATACCCACCCGCTTCAACTACTGTGGCGCGCGCCTTCAATACAGCGACCGACAACGCTAGGATTTCTGCCTGTGCTTGCTGAGCATCGCTCATGATTGGCCCTCCGGCCATTTGATTGAGACTATAGTTTGACCTCTCAGATCGAAGATCGAATGTCCGATATTCCGGCTCACTCAATGGTTACGGGCACACCCCAGCGGGCGTAAACGCAACCAGACGCGGGAGCCTCATCGGTGGGAAGTGCATTGCTTTCAAACACGCGGCGATGGGCGTTGTTGTCCAAAAAAAGGCGGGCGCCATCAACGCTATCATTGGGAACAGTGCGGCAGAGTGTAACGCCAGAAACGCAAAACCCCAGCAAGGCCGGGGTTTAGGGGGGTTGCTAGAGGTACCTTCTGACGCCGATACCAGCCCCACTCAGCTGGCGTTAGGAATTCAAACCTGCTCTTCGCAACGACTTCAATTTACGCCTGATCAGAACACTTGTCGAATGACTGCTGACTTCTCGATTACCGCCTTTGCAGCAAAGCTGCCAGAAGGCATGCGTTATCGCCTGCGCCTATTCGTTAGCACCTGCTCCAAAGGTATTGTCTCTGAACTACCAGCCCGAATATCAGCCAGGCGTCGCTCTGCGATACTCAAATCTTCAATATCGTCGAGATGCAGCGCAATAGCTTGAGTGACGTAAAAGGCTGTGGACCTGCCAGTAGCTTGAGCGAGCTTTTGAAGGCGTTCTTCAAGATCTGAGGGCAATTGAAGAGTAAGCATTGACGGGCTCCTGAGCTAACCACTACGCGAGCATAGCAAAAGGCTGATTCTTCTCGGCCTATTTAGGCAATGTGGGTGCTCGCAGCTTTCTGAAGCGGTCATTACCAAAACCATAACCATTCCCTCCATGTAGGCAGTGAAAAGATGACAGGGGAAGAGTTGCAATCCAACAAAAAACCGCCGAATTACCTAATTCTGGGAACACAATCATAAGGAGGGCGTACCTCGAAATCTCTTGGTTCACGCAAGTTACTTGACGTCGGGAAGTGCCCCAGAAACCTGTGGGACATCTGGGAAAGATTAGGCTTTATGTCCAAAGCACCGCGTGAAATGTGTCGCTTGTGGTGGTCACGGCGCTAGATGGGCCGCCCGTCAGCATCAGCTACTTGTCGCGTAATTGCATCGCAAATGACCACCAATTGCATTGCTACTGACCAGGCAGTTGCATTCGAGGTGACCACTGCTTGCGTCCGGTTGAGCAATGCACGCGCAAGAGACGAGCGGCAGAGAGCGGCCAGCAGCGGACTGTTGGAGCCGGCTGAAATCGACCCTTTGGAAACGTTCCGGAGTTCTGTTCCGGGCGCCCCCAGTTTTTGACCGCAGGCGCGGTGGCTTCGGCACCTCCCCAGCGATACACTTTGTCGCTGCAACTCAGAGGTGCTGAACTAGCAATCGGGGACCTACGACGCGCTTCAAGCCCACCATAAGGCTGCGAGGGCCTGCACCTCTGCATCTCGCCGACAGATATGACACAGCTACAGGCATTCGGAAGCTAATGGCCCAGTCTAAGAACACATCGAAGCCGAAAGCGCCTCGCAGCAGCAGCGTGAAACGCGCGTCCGCAACGCTGCGGTCGACGAGCGGCGCCGGGTTCGAGTTCGAGGACCTGATAAGCGCTTGGCAGTTGGTCAAGGCCCTGTCTGGTGAGCAGGCACCGGGTATCGGCGGCGTGGTCACCCAGGTCCAAGCCCAAGTCTCGACTTTGGGGTGGCGCATCGACGACCTACTGCTGACGGCTCAGGCCACTACCGCGCGGCGGCGGCTTGCTATCTCGGCGAAGGGCAATTTGCAGGTGACCGCGGCGGGCCTCCCCGCTGACTTTGTGACGCGCGCCTGGGATCAGTGGCGTGACCCGCAGGGGCCTTACAGCCGAGTAGCTGACGGGCTCGCCTTGGTGACGATCGGGACCGACCCGGCGTTCGACCCGGTGTGGCGCGAGGTGAAAAACGCGTGCAGCGGTACGGAGATGGCGCTCGCGTTGAGCCGCATTCGCAGCAACACGAGGCAGTCGCGCGTCTTCGACAGTGTCCAGAAGCCCGGTAGCGCGTCTGACGAAGAGACCATCGAGCTCATTCGCCGCCTACACGTGCTGCCGACTGACTTTCAGTTCGCGCACTCCGAGACCGAGGCCCAGGCTATCGCCCAATGCCGTCGCTTGCTCGCGTCTGGCCGTGACGACGAAGCGCAGGCTCTCTGGAAGGGACTCATCAATGTCGCGAAAGAGGTGCGCCTTCGCAGCGGGACCATCACTGTCCCGGATCTGTTGTCATTGCTTCGGGGCCAGTTCGGCCTCCGCCATCACCCAGACTTTGAGCGTAATTGGGAGACGCTCTCCAACATCACCGAGGACCACAAGGCGCGGATAGAGACGGAGCTGCCCTCAAGCTATACCGTGCCCCGTACGGCGGAGAAAGCGTCGCTCCAGACAGCGGTCGCCGACAACTCGGTCACGGTGGTATTCGGGGAGTCGGGCTCGGGCAAGTCGGCGCTGGTCAAGTCGGTGTTGGGCGGCGCGTACCCATCTTGGAACCAAGTATGGTTCGGTCCGGAAGACCTGAAGACGGCGCTCAGCGCGGCGCGCCGCAACACCCTTCCCCTGACGCACGAACTTTCGCTTGTGCTGAAAGCCACGGTGAAGCCGAAGAACGTACTGGTCATCGACTCTGCGGAACGCATCGAGGCCGGCGAGTTCGTCGTTATCCGCCAGTTGCTTCAAGCCATCCTGCCGAATGACGGCGGAGAGACCGAGGGTGCGTGGCGGGTCGTCATCATCACGCAGACGCAGAGCTGGGTCGAAGGCGAAGAGACGATACTCGGCGGACAGAACGCGCATCTGGTCGAGGTCGAAGCGCTCAAGAGCGATGCTGTGAAGTTGGCACTTCTGCCGTCGCCCACCTTGGGCTGGTTGGTCGCGCATGACGACACCATTACGGCGCTGACGAACCTGCGGACACTGGCGTGGGTCATTAAGGCTGGCGCGGCGCTGGGGTCAATCGCCGGCGGGCTGGCGTCTCACACCGCAATCGCCGACCGCCTCTGGAAGTATTGGACGAAGGACCTCGCTGACGTGCAGGCGCTGATGATGCGCTTCGCCCAGCGAGAAGCATCTTTCGAGCGCAGCTTCGCGCTAACCGACTTGGAGCCGGCGGACACGGCGACGTTCACGCAGCGGCCCCACGAGCTTCCGCTTCGCCTGAACGAGCGGACCAACTGCATCGAGTTCGAGCACGATCTCGCGGCGGATTGGGCGCGCTTCCAGTTCCTGAAGCAGATTTGTACTGACACGCCGCGGTGGGCCGCCTTGGCCAGCAATCCGCTCTGGACAAACGCTCTCCGGATGCTAGGCCAGTTCCTGCTGCGACAGCCGGCCGAGACTGGCACGGCCTGGGACGTCGCCTTCTCGCTCGCGGAAGCCGCGAAGAACGATCTGGCGGGCGATATCCTGCTTGACGCGCTCTGCTTGGATCCCTACGCCGAGCGCTTCCTGAACGAACGCTTCGACCTCCTGCTCGGCAACGGTGCGAAACACTTCACGCGGTTGCTTCTGCGCTTCCACCACATCGCGACGGTGCCGACCGGCGGCGGAATGGGACTGAGCGCGGTGGTCGGTTTGTACGTAGAGGCGCAAGACCGCTCGATTGTCTTCGGACGTTGGCCGCCCGTTCTCCGCTTCCTCATCGCCCAGCGAGAGCGACTGGCTGGTTTGGTTTCATCCGCTCTCGCAAAGGTCATCGAGACCTGGCTAGTAAAGACGCCACACATGCTGAGCAGCGGCAATCCGATGCCTTTCCGCCTGGAGATGGCGGAGATGGCGCTCGCCATGGCTCGTACCGTGCAGGTCGAGAAGGGCCACGGCGTGATGTACCTAATGCGTGAGTCGTCGCTGTACACCGCACCTCTGGCTGGCGCGGCAGACCTGCCAAACGAGGTCGGAAACTGGGCGCTCGAACTCGCAGGACGCCGAGAGGTCGACGCTGACGTCAAAAGACGCATCGCCGAGGTTCAGCTACAGAATACGAAGGCGCACGCCGAGCGCCTGAAGACCGATGCCGAGTACAAGGCACGGCACGAAGAACGGAAGCGGATGCCGCCATCCCTCGGGTCGTTCCGCGAGCGATTGCCGCCTTGGCCGGCAGGGGCCCGCGACAGGGTCGACATGGATTTCCGGACCGCGTGCATCAAGAATAACGGCATCCAGTCTCTGATGCGTGCGCAGCCTGAGCTGGCGGCCGAAGTACTGCTCGCGCTCATCATCGAAATCCGGCCGGAACAGAAGTACGGGGCCGCACGATTCGAAATGGATCTCTGCCTCGAATACTACCGGGACGCGTACCCGACGGCCTTCTGGAAGAGTCCGTTCTTCCCCTTCTTGCAGCTGGCGCCGGAAACGGCACTCACCTCGCTCATCATGCTAGTGAACTTTTGCACGGAACGCTGGGTCGCCGAGGTCATGAAGGGGCGCACCGGTGAGGCTCCCGGGGTGACACTGCAATTCGCGGACGGATCGGATAAGACCTTCCCCGGCTGGTGGCAGGTTTTTGGCTGGCCGCAGTCCAATGACTCGATGCGCAACGGAAACCTGTTCTGCGTTCTCGATGCGTTGGAGCGCTGGTTGACGCTGCGGCTCGACGCGGGTGAAGACATCACCGCTGATATCGAGAGAATACTCCAGGAGGGGAACTCTGCGGCGCTCGTCTGCGTGCTCCTTAACGTCGCCAAATATCGACCGTCGTTGCTAACGGGGCCCCTCGCGGCCCTGATTACATTCCCAAATCTGTTCTATTGGGACCGCGTCCGCGTGGAACAGGTGGGCGACAACTTCATCGCGTGGAGCAACGGGCTTCGGGGTGGCCAGGCGATGTTTGACTTCGCGCGCGTTTGGATCCTGGCGCCCCATCGCCAGCAGAAGTTCCTGGATGTCGTTGTCGAACTCCTGTTGGCTAACGACAACGTTGCGCGGCGCCTTCAAGCCCTGCTTCCGACCTGGGTGCTGCCTGAAGACCCGAAGGAAGCATTGGAGTTCAAGCTGCTATTCGCCGCGCTCGACCGAGTCAACTACCAGACCATCACCGACCCAGCGACGGGCGCGGAGACCCAAGGTCTCGTGTACCCTGATCAACTGCGCCTCGAAGTGCAGTCGTGGCAGACCGACAGCGCGCCAACCCTCGCGTACCTGCTCGTGCCAGACCGGTGCGACCAGCGGCTTCGGGGCGGCCAACTACTCAACGACGATGAGGCCGCAAATCTCTTCAATCTGCTCCAGGAGTGTGAGGCCGGAGCGGAAGGTAAAGATGAGGCCGCGAAATCGAATTGCCGTTTCGCTGCGGCCGGTACGCTCGTCGCATTGGGAGGTGCTTGGCTCGTCCAGAATGCCGAAGCGCAGAAGCACGTGTTCGAAGTGGTGCGCGCCGGTGTGACAGCGGTCGCGTCGACAGGAGAAGAGATTCGCGGGCGGCGCATGGGGAGCCTCCGCGACGAGCTGAAGTTCGTCGCCTACGCGGTCATGCACCTGTGGCTCACCGATGGAGATGGCGTTCAGGAATGGGAGACCGCCGTCCTGCGTCTTCTGACGAGCGGCGACACGCTAGCGACCGCCGTTGTGGTCGGCGTCGCCTACGCCTATCGAGAGCAGCTTGGCACCGCGTGGTGGCGGCTGCTCCGCGCCGGACTGTTCTGGTCGGGCCTCATCATGCTCGCTCCGCACCACAACGATGGCGACGACGCGGAGCGCGCCTGGAAGGCGTGGCTCGCGCGGCTGCGGCGTTTTCCGCTCCGTGGACCGAACGCGTCCCCGGACGACCTCGACTTCAAGCGTATCGTCGCGGGCCGAAATCGTTTGGACTTCCTGCGCCGGATGCGGCTCTACAATGCCGGCGACCAGACTTGGCGCGGAAAGCCGAAGCGTGAACGGGGCGGTTCGCTAGATGGTCACTTCCTCGAAGTCCTGTTCAACTGGCTCATCGAAGGTGATGGCACTGGCGACCGCGATCTCGACACGCGCTTGGCGCTGCGCATCTGGGACTACGACGCCACGCGCGCCAAGGCGCGCGAAAAGAAGGAAGACGGCGAGTACGACTTGCCGAGCCAGAACCTCGGCTACGACATCCTCCTGAAGCTAGGAGCCCTGGCGATCGCCGCGCCTGAAGGGAAAGAACGCGCAGTTTGGAAACCTGTTCTCTCCCACGGCCCGGCCGCGCACTACGCGCTGCAGCACTTCATTCGCGGCTTGTTCCTGCGTCTCGGGAAAGGTGACAACCCTGTGGCATTCGAGCGCGTCTGGCGAGCCACTGCGGAGTACGGCCTTGCCGTCGATTGGTCTCTTCCCGGCCTCTGGTTCTACGGCGAGCGCTTGATTTGTGACCTGCTCGGCTTCGGCTACGAGGACGCGCTGTCCCGGCTGAACCCAGGTACGGCTCTGCGGATGAAGGATCTCTACGAACGCTGGGGCGCCACGCACCTGGTTCACGACGAAGAATGCGTCACACGCTTCTGCCACTTTCTGACGACAAACTTCGGAGCCCCTCTTCGCCTTGACGGACTTCGCTGGATCGCCGCCATGCTGAAGGAGCGCGAGCCTTCCGGTCACTTGTACCGCGAGGGTACGGGCGACGCGTTGGTGGAGCTGGTTGCGACGGCGCTGAGTTCCGACGCTCATGCCCTGTCGCAAGACGCTCAGGCGCGGCAGGCGCTTGTCGAGATAGCAGCTGCCCTTGCAGCCAAGAACATCCCAACCGCCCTGGCTCTCCAAGAGCGCATTAAGCAGCTGCGATAGCGGTCGAGACAGGCTTCACTCGGTCGGCGTGACGAAAATTCAATCGTTGTCTCAATGTCTGTAATTGGCCGATTCTGTTGAAAAAGTCGGTTCTTCCAGACCGCCCACATACTTGCCGCTGAAAACGCGTTTTTTGCGTGCCGCTACGCGAAATCTGAGCCCGGAATCCTCTGTTCAATGTGAAGATTTCAATCTCACGCGCGTACTTTCTACCGTGGAAATCAGGGCCGACTTTTTCAACAGAATCGGCCGTTTTCAGTCGGTCGCGGCAGGCGGAAAACGGCCAGAAGCGGACCTTCCAGAAAATTTTGGTCGGTGATACCAACCAGCTCAAGCTCAAGCTCGTGACAGCGCCATAAAGCGCTTGGCCTTTTTCTAGATGCCTATCTCACAAAGCTTCGCCTACACCGGTGTTCGACACTACTCTTGCAACGCGTCAATCAAGGTAACGGAGGCTCTGCAGATGGGAAACTGGTCTGCAAATCGCTCATGGCCATTCACGGTCAAGATTTTTCGCGTGATTCCAATAGTTTGCGTCGCAAATCACTTTGCGTTAGTTTGGCCACACGTCGCTACATGGTCGACGGGCTGCCCACCCCTTGAGGCCTCACCGGCCGCAGCTAACCGGATCGAACCATGATCATCACAGCAATCTCTTGACCTAAGCCTCTTCCGGGCATTGGGGATGGCGGGTGGGCGTCTCCGATGTCGCTCCTTGGGAGCAACGGAGAAACTTATGGTACCGACTACACGCCGCGAAACCATCAAAGTGCAGGCCAAGCGCCTGCGTAATTTGTTCGATATCGACCTGACCACTGCCAAATACGTTTTAGCGCGCGGCCCCTATGGCTGTGCCAATTGGGCGGATCTGTGTACCCGACTCGATCAGGAGCCTCATCTTCAAGGTCCGCTGCAACTGGCCGAATTGCCCGAGTCCCCGAGCGCAACAGCATATCTGGCCAAGCACCTAAGTTCGTTGGCCGCCTCGGTCAGCCAACTGATCATCACCAACCACAACCTGCCTTCGCTCTGCGAAGCGCTGCGACAAGTCTTCGCGGTACCGGGCAACCCGGTGGCGCTGCAGGATGTGTTGCAGGCCATCACGCCAAGTGAGTGGCTACCCACCGACATGGGGCCTGACCCACTGGCAGTGATTCAAAGTCGAGTCTGTGTTAACGGGGCGAATCTGCTGCTGTTGGGAACCCGGATTTTCTGGCCGCGGTTATTTGCCTTTGATGCAGAGATCACCGTCGAGCCAGTGACTGCAGAGCCCTTTGGCGACGACCTCAAAATCATGTGGGAGGTCGCTCCGTGGTATCAAGCGAGCCGAGACTACCTGTTCGAGTATCAACGTGGAGACGACTGGGACGATCTGCCAGACTTCGTGGAACCGCTGATTCCCGACTGTGCGCGAATGCAACAGCATGCTCGGTGGTTTGCCCAGTGTCTGAAAGGGTGGTCGCAGGAGCGTCACTACAATGACGAGGGCGAGGAGTTCATTCCGTTCCTCTACCAGGGCCACGCCTACCTGGTCTTCGGTGTGCCCTGCGCCGAACCGGTGATGCACCCGCCGTTGCGTCGGCAGTACATCCAGTTCCCGGGCGAAGACAGTAACCGCTCTCAAGTTATCCTGCTCGGTGGCCAGTTGCTGCAGATCGAGATGCTGATCGTGCCCAAACCAGCCCAATACCAGGATTGGGATTACGCCGACTATCACCAGGCGCTGTGCAACGGATTGCTGGGCGGCGCAGCGGTCGCCGGCTGGATCAGCGCGCCCCTGCACGGTTGGGGTGACCTGTTACTCATCAACCCCGCCTGCCGCTTCACCCTGGAATGCCAATTGCGGGTGGAGATCAAGCCCGAGCCAAATGAAACGCTCCTTACCCTGCAGACCGACAATCCAGACCTTGCCATAGAAGTGCTGGAACGGGTGCACAAGGGGGATTTCATTCGCTACGAGCACGCTACGTTCGGTGTGCAGTACGCCATGCGCATTGATCTGCCGGCCGACGACGCCAGCGTTGATCTGAGCCTGTCGATGAACTGTATCGAACAGACAGTCTTCCACAGTGCCCATATGATCGGCCGGCGCGTGATTCAAAGCGATGGGGACAAGAAGACGCTGTACTGCAATATTGAATCAAACTTGCTCATACTGGTGGAACGCCAGCCGCTGAAGTTGCTGAAGAAAGCCATCCGCGAAGGGCAGATCCTGCGCGTCCAAGGGCTGTCCGAGCAGCTTCAGGCAGCGCCAACCTTGCAGGCCAGTGGACCGGCGTTCGATCCAACCTCCAACGGAGGGGCCAACCCCCTGGAGGAATCAATGTTCGATGGTGACGGCGAGTTGAGCTTCCACTTGATCCGCTATCAACGCACTAACTTCTAACCAAGTGCCCAGCGACGCGGCGGATACCGCGTCGCTGGACAAACGAGCCCTTCTGCCCTCCGCCAACCAGGCCTGCTCAACGCGCCCAATCGCCAAACGGAGCGGCGGCCTCGACATAACGCAGCGCCAAATAACGCTGCAGCCAATTTGGCCACCACGGACGCACTTACACTGCTCTTGTACAACGAGCACGCCATATGTGCGGCCATGGAAACGCTGGACCGGAATGCTCAAGACATCACAGACGCAATCATGCAAATACGTCAGTTATAGGTATGCCTTAGCTGATACGCGCAAATTTGCGTATATTTGCCCTTTCCGCTTGATAAGTAACACTCAAAGTGAAACAGTATTAGTGAGACACCTTAACTGATACGGGACGCACATCATGTTCATCCGCGCATACCTCCGAGCATCAACAGACGAGCAGGACGCCGGTCGCGCCCTATTTTCGCTTGAGCAGTTCGCCACGGACCATAACAAGGTTATTGCGAGCGTGTACCTAGAGAACGCGAGCGGCGCTACGGCAGACCGCCCTGAGCTGATGCGCCTGCTCAAAGATGCGCGCAAGGGGGACGTGCTGCTGGTGGAGTCGATAGATCGGCTCTCACGGCTACCTGTAGAGGATTGGCAGAAACTCAAGGCTGCGATCGACTCCAAGGGGCTGCGCATCGTCGCGCTCGATCTACCGACCAGTCACCAAGGAATGCAAGACACCAAAGGCGACGAGTTCACCGGTCGGATGCTGGGGGCGATCAACTCAATGCTGGTGGAGATGATGGCCGCGATCGCACGCAAGGACTACGAGCAGCGCCGCGAACGCCAGGCCCAGGGTATCCAGAAGGCCAAGGCGGAGGGCAAGTATCAGGGTCGGCCGGTCGACATCGATCTGCACAAGCGGGTGAAGGAATTGCTCAAAGCAGGCCTCGGCATCCGCGCCACCGCGCGACACGCCGATTGCTCCACGACCACAGTACTAAGGATAAAAGATGCACTTCTACCCTCTATCGAGGTGCAGGACTAACGCCTGACGAGTATGGCGGTCGTGTTCCAATAATCTGCAGCAAGGCCAATCTTAATGTCATCAATCACCGCCTTGCCAGCACCGTCAGGTGTTGGGTAAACCCGAGCTGCGTTGATACCTGCTTTGCTGCAGAGAAGCAAAAGCCGTACAGCCTCATAGACCGGAATCGTCAGTTTTATCAATGGCGATGGAATATCCGCAAAATAGTTTTCCAGACCCTGCACCAAAAATCTGCCCGCTCTATGCCCTGAGTGAGGATGCACGCTGAACAAACCGCCCTGAGCAGCTAAATGGCTGCTGACTGATCCTGGAGCGTTGTAAAGCGTAACGTCCGGATGCAAAGGTAGCTGTTCTGCATTCAACGCCCACACCGCTAGTTTGGAGTTCTCAGTCCATGCGGAGTACCGGCCTACAGCGCCGCTTGCGGCGAAGTACATCGCCACAGCGGGATTTACGCTCCAATCAAGTAGGCGAGTTGGAACACCATGATGCTGAGCCATCGCCATCAAATTAAGGGCAAGCTTGTTCGGCCATAGCGCAGGCACCTTGTAATAGGCATCCGCTCTCTGCGTGTTGATTACCTCGTCGCGAAACTCCCGAGAATCGCCGAAAATAGTGATCCCTACAGTGTCGCAATGAGCCAGAAAGGTTTGGAGAATGGCAAGCTCTAAAAAAACCATCTCACTGGCGTCGTCAAATGCGTCTAAAGGGATAATTGGCGATTCTGATGATTTCCGCAGAATCGATGGAATTAGAGACCAGTCAGCGTCACCATGACCGCGGTAGACGAACCGCGCAGGTCCTTCAGCAAGATCTGATGTAGGAGAAAGAGCCAGCCAGAGCTCATCAGCGGTCTGGAAATGACGCTCCTCGTATGTTCCAAATTTCCGGCTCAACCACTGTTCCTTAAAAGCAATATTTTCCAACGAAAAAGCCCCGACGAGCACTGCCGATCGGGGCTTTTTATTTCTTGCTGCTGCCACCCTGCTGTCATGAGCTTTTAAGCTGTCAGGCGAAATAGGCTGGAAGCTTTGGATTATATGGTGTCCCAGGGCAGGTTCGAACTGCCAACCTTCCCCTTAGGAGGGGGATGCTCTATCCAATTGAGCTACTGAGACATAGGGCGACCGCAAAGACATGCGCGGTGCGAAGGATGGCGTGCATGTTAACGGCCAAGCCGGCATTTGTCATGTCGTCTATAGGGCTTTTTAAGTGTAGGTCAGAGCCAGCGCAGGACCGCCGCGTCGGCGATCGTGAAAACGGCATCAATACAAAAAGCCATCACTGACGCCCTCCCGCACCAGCAGCCCGAGGAAATGCTCGACAGTGACAGACAATTCCCCGGAGTTATCCAGCCGTATGACAGGAGCGCCGTCGCCTGAGGATCCGCTGGCGAGAAACAGGTCATTGCGCTTCAGCCTCGCTTCAATTTCCTCGGCATTTTCACGCCTGCGTCGCACAAGGCGATGACGTAAAACCTCACTCTTCACCGATAACAAAACAGGTAGCAATGTCGGATAACGCTTGCGCGCTTCAGCCAAGTACTCTCTGGAGCCGTTGACCAGTACATTGCGCCCGAGGGCCAGCCATTCATCAATCTGGACCGGGATTCCGTAACCGAGACCGTTGGCGTGCCAATACAAGGCAAAACCTCCTTGTTGCTTGAGTCGCTCGAACTCCGCTTGAGAGACACCCATGGCATCCTCCCCTGCGGACTCGGCCGAGCGCGTAATGACTCGTCGCGCCACATCGCAGCCAATTCTGCGCAATGGTTCGCGGGAGGCATCGATAAGGCTGTCTTTACCCGCCCCCGACGGGCCCATCAAATAAATCAGTCTGCCCGGCATCTCGGTAACGTCTCTAGTCGCTTGCATGCCTAGTAAATCGGCCATTTGCCACTATCCTATACAAAAAGGATAAATGATCGAATCCGCATAAAATGCTCGCTCCGGAGGCTTCAGACACCTCCTGTCAGGCAATTGGAAGCGGTCAGATGTGCCGCATAGGGTAATCTTTTCAAACCAATGCGCATTTCTGATAATTAGTGCTGGCATAACGCCTTTATCCAGCTCAATATTTGTCATAGAATTGACGCCAACGATCTGGCATTTATGAGGCATGATGCGGGCCTCTTAACAATTCAGGTTGAACATTTGGTTGTGAAGCTTGTCCTAACAGACATCTTGCGGCCAATTCCGAAAACCGCTCCCCTGAACTAACCGGTTAAATATATGCGCCCATTGAAACAGGCAATTTATTCCAGCCGCACGGCTGACAAGTTCGTCGTGCGTCTGCCCGATGGAATGCGTGAACGCATCGCCGAGGTGGCTCGCAATCATCATCGCAGCATGAATTCTGAAATCATCGCGCGCATGGAGCAAAGCCTGATTCAGGAAGGCGCGCTGGGCGAAGAATTGAGCATGCGCCTGGACAGTCCGGAACTGTCACTCCATGAACGCGAACTGCTTCAACGTTTCCGCCAACTCTCACATCGTCAGCAAAACGCACTGGTCTCCTTGATCGCCCATGACGCCGAAATGGCAGCAGACGCCTCCTGATTCCACCCTGAAAGTTCAAGCCAGCCTAGCGCTGGCTTTTTTTTGCCCAAAATTCGGCACAACCGATCATGTCGGAGGGCGCACGCACCGCCCTGCTCAAGACCCATCAAGAATGAATATAAGGAGAATCGCACAGCCCGCCAAACGGTAAGACTGTGCAGGGAAGATTCAAAGCAGGAAAATCGTCGCCAGCCCAAGGAAGATAAAGAACCCGCCACTGTCGGTCATGGCGGTGATCATCACGCTCGCCCCCATTGCAGGGTCACGCCCGAATCTCGCCAGTGTCATGGGAATCAGGACGCCCATCAACGCCGCCAGCAACAGATTGAGGGTCATCGCTGCGGTCATCACCACGCCCAGCGACCAACTGCCATACAGCAAGTAGGAGACCACACCGATCACCCCACCCCAGACCAGGCCATTGATCAATCCGACGGCCAGTTCCTTGCGCATCAGGCGTGAGGTGTTGCCGGTGCTGACCTGATCCAGCGCCATGGCGCGCACGATCATGGTAATTGTCTGGTTACCCGAGTTGCCGCCAATACCGGCAACAATCGGCATCAAAGCAGCCAGGGCCACCAGCTTCTCGATGGAGCCTTCGAACAGACCGATCACTCGAGAGGCGACAAATGCGGTAATCAGGTTAATTGCCAGCCAGGCCCAGCGGTTGCGCAGGGACTTCCAGACTGAGGCAAAAATATCTTCCTCTTCACGCAGACCCGCCATGTTGAGAACTTCGTTTTCGCTCTCTTCACGAATCAGGTCGACCATTTCGTCGATGGTCAGACGGCCAATCAGTTTGCCGTTCTTGTCGACCACAGGAGCCGAAATCAAGTCATAACGTTCGAAAGCCTGAGCGGCGTCGTACGCATCTTCGTCCGGGTGAAAACTCACCGGATCGCTGGCCATGACATCCAATACTTGTTTGTCCGGGTCGTTGACCAACAACCGCTTGATCGGCAGCACGCCCTTGAGCACACCGCCGTAGTCGACCACGAACAGCTTGTCGGTATGACCCGGCAGTTCTTTGAGCCGACGCAGGTAACGCAATACCACTTCGAGACTGACATCCTCACGGATAGTCACCATCTCGAAGTCCATGAGCGCACCGACCTGCTCCTCGTCATAGGACAACGCGGAGCGGACACGCTCACGCTGCTGGCCATCGAGGGTTTCCATCAGTTCGTGGACGACGTCTCGCGGCAGCTCTGGCGCCAGGTCAGCGAGTTCGTCGGCATCCATCTCCTTGGCAGCCGCCAGGAGCTCGTGATCATCCATGTCGGCGATCAGCGTTTCGCGAACGGAATCGGACACTTCAAGGAGGATATCGCCGTCGCGCTCGGCCTTGACCAGTTGCCAGACAGTCAGACGCTCTGCAAGCGGCAAGGCTTCAAGGATGTGGGCAACGTCGGCGGAGTGCAGGTCATCGAGTTTGCGCTGCAACTCGACAAGGTTTTGCCGGTGAACCAGGTTCTCGACCCGGTCGTGATGATGACCTTCCTGGCGATGAGTCAGGTCTTCGACTACCCGCTGGCGCTGCAGCAGCTCAACGACTTGAGCGAGGCGGTCTTGCAAACTTTCTTGCGTTTTCTTTACTTCAACTTCAGACATAGGCGAACTCCACTCCCAGCAGCGGGGCACGCCGGAAGGATCAATCAGTCAATTCATGATTGTAAAAACGGGGTACTGAGTAACTACTGGGTAAGTCCATGGAGGTATTCCACAAGCCCCGGCGGGGCTGACGGGCGCAATGATACACCGCTTGATGTCGTTTAACGCTAAAAAATCTCGGCAAGAACAAGCGCTTGCAACGCAATCCTGATCGCTGTCCGAATCTGTAGAGCTGCGACGACTCATTCAGAAAAGAAAACACACCCGGGGCCAAAAAAGTACCGTCTATCCTGTTTCGGGACCGTCACGGAGGACGTCGCTTGCCACTGAGAAAGACCTCGCTCTTGTACCTCGCCCTGCTTTGGCTAGCGTCGCAAGCAAGCGCCACGACTGTGCAGCGATGCGAAAACGCTGACGGCCATGTCACCTTCACCTCCCAGGGTTGCGCGCCACAAGAGACACTTCGAATTCAGAATGTGGCCAATCCTGCTCCGAGCGGGGTCAAGGCTGCTTCCTCGAAGAGCAGCCCCCTGAAAATATTCAGAGCGAAATCAGCAAAAGAGGAGCCGGTCATTGTCGGGCAGCCCGATGACGTTTGTGCAAGCCTGCTCAGCGCCAAAGAACGCCGCCAGGCAATCATCAATCAACGAATCGTACCTGGCATGAGCCAACAGGAAGTCGAAAGCGCACTCGGCAAGCCAGACAAAATCAGCATTCGAAATGCGACCACGAGCTATCGCTACAACGCAAAGAAAGGTCGCAGCGCTCAAATCGTGTTCGATGAGAAAGGCTGCATAACAGGCAAACGCTAGCAGCAAAAAGCCCGCACTCGGCGGGCTTTGTGTTTTACAGCCTGTTTACGCCTTCGCGCCCAGCTTCTTCAGTTCTTCGCTGCGCAGTTCACGGCGCAGGATCTTGCCCACATTAGTGGTTGGCAGCGCATCGCGGAACTCAACGGCTTTCGGCACTTTATAGCCGGTGACGTTGGCGCGCATGTGTTGCATCACCTGCTCCTTGGTCAAGGTCACGCCCGGTTTGGCGACGATGAAAATCTTGATCGCTTCGCCCGATTTCTCGTCCGGCACGCCAATGGCTGCGCACTGCAACACGCCCGGCAAAGTCGCCAGCACGTCTTCGAGTTCGTTCGGATAGACGTTGAAACCAGAGACCAGAATCATGTCCTTTTTGCGATCGACGATGCGCATGTAACCGTCTGGCTGGATGATCGCGATATCGCCGGTCTTCAACCAGCCTTCGCTGTCGAGGATTTCATCAGTGGCTTCCTGACGCTGCCAGTAACCCTTCATGACTTGTGGACCCTTGACGCACAGTTCGCCCACTTCGCCCAGCGGCTGTTCGACACCCGCATCATCAATGACTTTGCAGACCGTGGACGGTACCGGAATGCCGATGGTGCCGATCTGGATGTTCTGGATCGGATTGACCGTGGCCACCGGGCTGGTTTCGGTCATGCCATAACCTTCGCAAATGGAGCAACCGGTCACGGCTTTCCAGCGCTCGGCAGCGGCCAGTTGCAGGGCCATGCCGCCAGACAGAGTGACTTTCATCGCAGAGAAGTCCAGCTGGCGGAATGCCTCGTTGTTGCACAGCGCCACAAACAGCGTGTTCAAGCCGACAAAGCCGCTGAACTTCCACTTCGACAGCTCCTTGACCATCGCCGACAGGTCGCGCGGGTTGCTGATCAGGATGTTGTGGTTGCCGATCAGCATCATCGCCATGCAATGAAAAGTGAAGGCATAGATGTGGTACAGCGGCAGCGGTGTGATCAGAATCTCGCAACCTTCATTCAGGTTGGACCCCATCAGCGCCTTGCACTGCAGCATGTTCGCCACCAAGTTGCGATGGGTTAGCATCGCGCCCTTGGCCACGCCAGTGGTGCCGCCGGTGTATTGCAGTACTGCGACATCGCCGCTGGCCGGGTTGGCATCAGAGACTGGCTGGCCGCGACCTTTGCTCAACACGTCGTTGAATTTGATGGCCTTGGGCAAGTGGTACGCCGGGACCATCTTCTTCACATACTTGATGACGCTATTGATCAGCAGGCGCTTGAGTGGTGGCAGCAGGTCGGCCACTTCGGTAACGATCACATGCTTGACTGAGGTCTTGGGCACCACGGCTTGCGCCAGGTGCGCCATGTTGGCCAGGCAGACCAGCGCCTTGGCACCGGAGTCGTTGAATTGGTGTTCCATTTCCCGCGCGGTGTACAGCGGGTTGGTGTTGACCACGATCAAACCGGCGCGAATGGCACCAAACACGGCGATCGGGTATTGCAGCAGGTTTGGCAACTGTACGGCGATTCGATCGCCTGGCTGCAAGTCGGTATGCTGTTGCAGGTAAGCGGCAAAAGCGCCCGACAATTCGTACAGTTCACCGTAGGTGAGCGTCTTGCCAAGGTTGCTAAAGGCCGGCTTGTTGGCGAAGCGTTGGCAAGATTGCTTCAACACCGCCTGAATATTCGGATACTCGTCTGGGTTGATCTCGACAGCAATCCCAGTTGGGTACTTATCCTTCCAAAAGTTTTCGATCATGGAAGCCCACTCCTCAGCAACGCGAATTCATCACCGCATTTAGTGCGATTATTATTGGTGTATGTATTGGTGAATCTGGCTTTTTACTTAGGCCGAGAAGTCACAAAGCGGGCCGAGAGTAGCAGCTTTGCCAATGGCCGACTAGAGCCAAAGAAGGCCTTACCAGTCACAAATATGACTTAAGAAAACTCAATAGTCACTTTTAGAGCAAAAATTCTATAAGCTCGTCAATCGCTCTAGAACGGTAGTTTCAGCTGTATTTATCAACCAAAAAAAAGATCACAGCCTATCGGTAGCTCCTACGCCGACCGTGTTCACCCATGAAATTGAGATGAGCACTGATCTCGCAGGAACTGCCGCAGGCTGCGATCATTTCAGGATCGATCGATCCCGCACTCTACTTACAAAATATTACGCGATATCGCGCAACTCCCGTCGCAGGATCTTGCCCACCGGTGTCATCGGCAGCGAATCGCGCAGCACGATGTGCTTCGGCACTTTGTAGCCGGTGAAATTTTCCTTGCAGTAAGCCTTCAGCTCTTCAAGGCTGACACCCGACTCGCGAGCGACCACAAACAACTTCACCGCCTCGCCCGAACGATCGTCCGGTACACCGATCACCGCACAGTTGGCGACTTTCGGATGGGCCATGACCACGTCTTCGATTTCATTCGGGTACACGTTGAAACCCGACACGATGATCATGTCTTTCTTGCGATCGACGATCCGCACAAAACCGTCCGGATCGATCACCGCAATGTCACCGGACTTGAACCAGCCTTCGGTATCCAGAATTTGCGCCGTGGCTTCCACTTGCCGCCAGTAGCCCTTCATGATTTGCGGGCCTTTGATGCAGAGCTCACCGCGCTCGCCCAGTGGCTGCTCGACGCCGTCATCGTCAATGACCTTCAGCGTTGTACCCGGCACCGGAAGACCGACCGTGCCCAGCCGCGATTTGTCGCCGTAAGGGTTGGTACACGCAACCGGCGAGGTTTCGGTCAGCCCGTAACCTTCGGTAATGCGGCAACCGGTCATTGCCTGCCAACGCTCGGCAGTGGCCTTGACCAACGCGGTACCACCGGAATTAGTGAGCTTGAGGCTGGAGAAATCCAGGGTCTTGAAATCCGGGTGATCCATGAGCGCAACGAACAATGTGTTGAGTCCCAGCAGCGCCGAGAAGCGCCAGTTTTTCAGCTCTTTGATAAAGCCGGCAATGTCCCGCGGATTGGTGATCAGAACGTTGTGGTTGCCGGTCACCATCATGCACATGCAGTTCGCGGTGAAGGCATAGATGTGGTACAGCGGCAATGGCGCGATCATCACCTCCTGGCCTTCCCTGAGCAGCGGCTGGCCATCGGCACCGAGCTGGGACAGGCAAGCCCGCGCCTGTTGCATGTTGGCAACCAGGTTGCCATGAGTGAGCATCGCGCCCTTGGCCAGGCCCGTAGTGCCGCCGGTGTATTGCAGCACCGCAACATCGTTGAGGCTGACGGTTAACGGCTTGATGCCATGACCACGTCCCAGCCGCAGCGCGCTCTTGAACGAAATGGCCTGGGGCAGGCTGTACGCCGGCACCATCTTCTTCACTTTGTCGACCACGGTGTTGATCAACCACCCCTTGGCACTGGGCATCAGATCACCCATCTTCGCCTCGATCAGGTATTGGATCTCGGTATCGGCCAGCACTTCCTGGACTTTCTGGCCGAACATATTCAGGTAAACCAGTGCCCGTGCACCGGAATCCTTGAACTGATGACGCATCTCACGCGGGGTATACAGAGGATTGGTATTGACCACGATCAACCCGGCACGCAACGCTCCGAACACGGCAATCGGGTAATGCAGGACATTGGGCATCTGCATCGCAATCCGATCGCCAGCGACCAGATCAGTGTGCGCTTGCAGATAACCGGCGAATGCTGCGCTGTAGCGTTCCAGCTCAGCGTAGGTCAGGGTCACACCCATATTGCTGAATGCTGGACGATCAGCGAACTTCTTGCAGGAACGCTCGAAAACCTCGATCACCGACTTGTAGGCACCCAGATCGATATCCAGGGGAACGCCGGCCGGGCGTTTGTCATTCCAGAATTCAGGTTGCATTGTTCTTGTCCTCTTTACCTGAGCGTGTCCGGGCCGCATCTCTGCTTCTTTGAAAGGCGGGGCTCTTCGGACGTTAGCAGCTATAGCGATTCAGGCAAATACACGCCGGCGTGTCATTGATAGCGTGAATCTTGTTGCTGAGGCACACCCTGATCAGGCGGCAATTGTCTGATGAGCTATACAATGCAACGACCCCGTGCAAAGGAATCGCCATGATCCACGATACTTTCTGGCTGACCGCGAGTGACCACTGCCGCCTTTATGTCAACCAGTGGCTGCCTGAGACTGCGCTCAAAGCGGTGATCTTGTTGGCCCATGGAATGGCCGAACATAGCGGCCGCTATGCCCGTCTGGCCGAAGCGTTGAGCAAACAAGGTTATGGGTTGTACGCCCTGGATCAACGCGGTCACGGCAAAACCGCCGAGCACGGCGTTCCGGGGCATTACGCAGACAAGGACGGCTGGCGCAAAGTGGTCGGCGACCTGGCCTGCCTTAACCAGCACATTGGCCAGAAGCATCCCGGAACGCCTATTGTGCTGCTCGGGCACAGCATGGGCAGCTACATCGCCCAAGCCTACCTGCTGCATCATAGCGCCAGCCTGCACGGGGCGATTCTGAGCGGTTCAAACTTTCAGCCCGTTGCGCTCTACCGCGTCGCCCGCCTGATCGCTCGTTTCGAACGCATGCGCCAGGGTGCCACCGGTCGCAGTGCGCTGATCGAATGGCTGTCATTTGGATCGTTTAATAAAGCCTTCAAACCCAATCGCACACCTTTTGACTGGCTCAGCCGCGATTGCGACGAAGTCGATAAATACGTCAACGACCCGCTCTGCGGCTTCCGCTGTACGAACCAGCTATGGATCGACATGCTGGGCGGGTTGCAGCAAATCAGCAAAGCGTCCAATCTCGCCCAGATTGATCCGGGCCTGCCGCTGCTGGTGATCGGCGGCGAATGTGATCCGGTGAGCAACGGCACACGTCTCAAAGACTTGGTCGATGCGCTGCGCGGGGCCGGAAGCCAGTACCTGCAACTGATTATCTACCCACAGGCTCGGCACGAACTGTTCAACGAAAGCAACCGCGACGAAGTAACGAGGGATGTACTCGCGTGGCTGGAGCAGGTATTGAAGAATCGTCGGCCACCACGAACTGAATAATTTTTGTTTAATATCAATAAGTTGATTTAATTACTTCGTCACAGGACTTGAGATAGATGACCCAGGTTACCAACACCCCATACGAAGCCCTCGAAGTCGGCCAGACCGCCAGCTACAGCAAAACCGTTGAAGAGCGTGATATTCAGCTCTTCGCCGCGATGTCCGGCGACCACAACCCGGTGCACCTGGACGCCGAGTTCGCCGCCGCGACCATGTTCAAGGAACGCATCGCTCACGGTATGTTCAGCGGCGCCCTGATCAGCGCTGCCGTTGCGTGCGAGCTGCCTGGGCCGGGCACTATCTATATCGGTCAGCAAATGAGCTTCCAGAAGCCGGTGAAGATCGGCGACACCCTGACCGTGCGCCTGGAAATTCTCGAGAAACTACCGAAATTTCGTGTACGCATCGCCACCCGGGTGTTTAACCAGCGCGATGAGTTAGTGGTAGATGGCGAGGCTGAAATCCTGGCGCCGCGTAAACAACAGACCGTGACACTGCCGACATTGCCGGCGATCAGCATCGGCTGACCCGATCGTTCCCACACTCCCGGACACTGGTGACGCGCGAGCGTGGGAACGATCAATGCGACCCACCCGCGCCCTTCTCCACCTGCACGCTAGCGGTCATCCCCGCGCTCAGGTTGATGCCTTCAGGCAGCTTATCGCGCTCGATCCCTAGCGCAATCCGCTGCGCCAGGAGCCCTCAGTTGAAGGTCGGCTCCACTTCCGCCAGCCGTTGCCCGTCCATCTGTATGATCTGCCAATTGGCCCGCATACAGAATGCCTGTATTTTCCAGGATGTTTGAATCAAGACGGCCGCATCATGAATCCCGAAAAGCTTGAACTGCTGGTCACCCGCGAAATGCCCTTTGGTAAATACAAGGGCCGCATCATTGCCGACCTGCCCGGCCAATACCTGAACTGGTTCGCCCGCGAAGGTTTTCCTCACGGAGAACTGGGCGGCTTGTTGGCCTTGATGCAGGAAATTGATCACAACGGTTTGTCCGACCTGCTCGATCCACTACGCGCCAAGCACGGCAAACCCAAACCTGGTGGCCTGTACGGCTAGTTCGTTAGCTCAAGTTCGGATGCCAGAAGTTCATAGCCAAAGCGCTGTGACGAGTCATAGCCCGCTATGGCGAGGAACAGCAACGCTGGATATGGGCTTCTGGCGCCGAAGTTGACTAACAGAACTAGCCACACAGGCCACTAACCACTGACCGAGTCGCCCCATGCCCGAGAATACCCGCCACGCCCGCGACGAAGCTTTTTGGCGGACATTCGCCGACCGCTTTGACATCGAACCGGGGCCCATCAACCTGGAAAACGGTTACTTCGGGCGCATGAGCCGTACCGTGGTTGATGAATACCAGCGCAATATCGCCTTTATCAACCGCAGCAACTCGGTGCATGTGCGCCAGCATTTCGAACAAGTCGAAAGCGTGCAGATCCGCCGCCAACTGGCCGACCTGCTGGGGGTCGATCCCGAAGCGGTCGCCCTCACCCGCTGCGCCTCCGACGCCCTGCAATCGTTGATCCGCAACTACAACACCTTGCAGCCCGGCGACCAGGTGCTGTTCAGCGACCTGGAGTACGACACGGTCAAAGGTGCCATGCGTTGGCTGGCGCGCAATCGCGGGGTGGAGGTGATCGAGATTGAGCATCGCCACCCCGCCAGCTTCGACAGCTTGCTGGCGAGCTACCGCGACGCCTTCATGCGTTACCCGCGTTTGAAGCTGATGGCATTGACTCACGTGACCCATCGCACCGGGCTGGTCATGCCGGTGCAGGCAATTGCCGCGGCAGCCCGGGAACATGGCGTCGATGTGATTCTCGACGGCGCCCACGCCCTCGGTCAGATTGAGTTCAACCTCGTTGAGCTGGGTATCTGCTTTGCCGGTTTCAATCTGCAGAAATGGATCGGCGCACCGCTGACTCTGGGCTTTGTCTATATCGCCCCGCAGCGTCTGGCCGACATTGATCCGGACATGGGCGAAAGTCATTTCCCGATCACCGACATTCGCTCACGCACGGCCTACAGCACGCCGAACATCCCGGCGTTGCTGACCTTGCCGCTGGTGCTTGAAGAACATCGGATCATCGGCGGTGCAGCCACCAAAGGCGCGCGACTCAATTATTTGCGTGATCTGTGGGTGAGAGAGGTTCGCGAGTTACCGGGAATCGAAGTGATGACTCCGGACGACCCGCGACTGTATTGCGGCATAACCTCGATGCGCTTCACCCGGCACGCCAATCAGCAGGTGATGGTCGAGCGGCTGCTCAACGAATACAACCTGTTTACCGTGGCACGCAGCGGCTCGGCGGTTGGCCCATGCATTCGGATTACGCCGGGGTTTATCACTTCGGCAGCAGATATGCGGTTACTGGCGCGGGCATTGATTGAGTTGAGCAGTTAGGTCTTTGTTGCCAGCACCATTGCCTTCGCGGGCAAGCCTCGCTCCTACAAATTACGCATACCTGTAGGAGCGAGGCTTGCCCGCGATGGCGCCCTGAGCGGCGATACAAAACCTGACGAAGATGGCTTTTGTTCAGGCAAAAAAAAACGGCGCACTGACCAAGTGCACCGTAAAGCCGTAGAACAACAACGATTTCAGTAAAACCAATCAGTCCAGCAGGGCCAGAGCCTCTGCAGTGCATTCCTGGATCCGGGCCCAGTCACCGTTTTTGATCCACTCGGGATCCAGCATCCAGCTACCGCCGACGCACATCACATTTTTCAGCGCCATGTAGCTCTTGATATTGGCCGGGCTGACGCCGCCAGTCGGGCAGAAGCGCACTTCGCCGAACGGACCGCCAAGGGCTTTGATCGCTGCGACGCCGCCGCTGACTTCCGCCGGGAACAGCTTGAAGCGACGATAGCCCAGTGCATAGCCTTCCATGATCCCGGAAGCGTTGCTGATGCCGGGCAACAGCGGAATCGGGCTGTCGACGCTGGCTTGGAGCAAGTCGCGGGTGATGCCCGGGGTGACGATGAATTGCGAACCGGCCGCTTCAGCAGCGGCAAGCATGTTGCGATCCAGCACAGTGCCGGCACCGGTGACCAACTCTGGACGCTGCTCGCGCAGCAGCTGAATCGCCTTGAGGCCGAACTGCGAACGCAAGGTCACTTCCAGGGCAGTCAAACCGCCGGCCGCCAGCGCATCGGCCAGCGGCAGAATGTCTTGTTCACGAGCGATGGTGATCACTGGCAGAATCCGCGCCTTGGCACAGAGGCTGTCGATCAGGGCAACTTTGTCCGCCATGGAAACGGTCGGGAGTGTGTTTGTCATAGCGGCTGATCCTTGGCTCATGGGCACCAGTAAATCTCTAACGTAGGTTGCAAAAATGCGCGAATCGGCATAACGGCGATATCGTCACCAGCCAGCGCGGCACTCAGGGTGGTCAATTTGGATTGACCGGAAATAGACAGAACAGTGACCTTCGCCGAAGCCAGCAGCGCACGGCTCATGCTCAGACGCTGATGCGGCACGGTCGGCGCCAGCATCGGCCAGCAGCGGCGCGAACCATCAAGCTTCAGTGCCTGGCCAAGGTTCGGGCTGTTGGGGAACAGCGAAGCGGTATGCCCATCATCGCCCATGCCCAGCACCAGCACGTCGATCGTCGGCAACTCGGCCAACAAGCGGTCTGCCAGCTGCGCAGCTTCTTCCAGGTTTGCCGAAGCGCTGTACAGGCTCAGGAACCGCGCTTTCGCAGCCGGGCCTTGCAACAGATAACGCTTGAGCAGGCCGGCATTGCTGTCAACGTGCTCCACCGGTACCCAGCGCTCATCGGCCAGGGAGACCACGACCTTCGACCAATCCAGATCCTGCTTGGCCAGGCACTGGAAAAATGCCACCGGACTGCGTCCGCCCGACACCACCAGAGTCGCTGCGCCACGGGCGCTGATGGCCTCGCGCAGCTGCTCGGCTACATTGAGTGCCAGGCCTTCAGCCAGCAGCATCGGAGTAAGGAACTCATGGGCGCTGACGCCCTGAGGCAGTTTGAATTCAGATATCGCCATACCACGACCTCCCATCCCGCGTAATCAGTGCAATTGAGCTCATCGGCCCCCAGGACCCGGCCGCATAAGGCTTGGGCGCATCACCGGATTTTTTCCAGCCGGCGATCAACTGGTCACACCACTTCCACGCAGCTTCGATTTCATCTTTACGGACAAACAGGTTCTGATTGCCGCGCATCACTTCCAGTAACAACCGCTCGTAGGCATCGGGAATCCGCGCGCTGCGATAGGTGTCGGAAAAGTTCAACTGCAATGGACCGCTGCGCAGTTGCATGCCTTTGTCCAGCCCTTGTTCCTTGGTCATCACGCGCAAGGAAATACCTTCGTCCGGTTGCAGGCGGATGATCAGTTTGTTGCTGATCTGCAGGCGCTGCTCGGGGGCGAAGATGTAGTGCGACGGTTCCTTGAAGTGGATGACGATCTGCGACAGCTTCTGCGGCATGCGCTTGCCGGTACGCAGGTAAAACGGTACCCCGGCCCAACGCCAGTTGCGAATATCGGCGCGCAGGGCAACGAAGGTTTCAGTGTCGCTCTGGGTGTTGGAGTTTTCCTCCTCCAGATAACCCGGTACCGATTTGCCTTCGCTGTGGCCGGCGATGTACTGGCCACGCACCACTTGAGTGGTCAGGCCTTCCGGACTGATCGGCGCCAGTGCCTTGAGTACTTTTACTTTCTCGTCACGAATACTGTCGGCAGACAAGTCGGCCGGAGGATCCATGGCGATCAGGCAGAGCAGTTGCAGCAGGTGATTCTGGATCATGTCGCGCAATTGGCCGGCCTTGTCGAAGTACCCCCAACGGCCTTCGATACCGACCTTCTCGGCCACGGTGATTTCCACGTGGGAGATGTAATTCTGGTTCCACTGGGTTTCGAACAAGCTGTTGGCAAAGCGCAGTGCGATGAGGTTCTGCACCGTCTCTTTGCCCAGGTAGTGGTCGATCCGATAGGTACGGTTTTCCGGGAAGAACTGCGCTACCGCATCGTTGACCTTGCGCGACGACTCGAGGTCCGAACCGATGGGTTTTTCCAACACCACGCGGGTGTTCTGAGTCAGCCCGACCTTCGACAGGTTCTCGCAAATCGCACCGTAGACCGCCGCCGGGGTGGCGAAGTAAGCAATCACACGCTGCGCGGTTGCGGCCCGTTCGGCCAGGGCGACGTAATCATCAGCCTTGAGGAAGTCGACATGCAGGTAACTCAGACGTGCCAGGAAGCGATCGACCACGGCTTCGTCGAGTTCCTTGGCATCCACATACCGGCGCAGTTCGGCCTCGATGAATGCCAGATGCTGCTGCTCGCTGCCAGGCTCACGCGCCAGCGCGATAATCCGCGTGTCGTCGTGCAGCAGGCCAGCACCATCGAGCTGATACAAAGCAGGAAACAACTTGCGAAGCGCCAGATCGCCGAGGGCGCCGAACAAGGCAAAGGTGCACGGTTCAACCGTAATCGAGGGCATGATGTTTGTTCTTTTATCAAGTTAAGCTACAAATACCTTTTTTTAAGGCATCACTCAAGAGAAAATGTAGTAATAAACACAACATTTACTCAAAATATAGATTCCGAGTGGTGGTAGGTCGAGGCCATCAGTAGGATAGGCCACCGCCGAGGGCCGCTTCAAAGGCCCAATTTGCATAGCCGACCCAAGGAACATATATGGACCGCGTGCGAAATCTTCTGGAACAGATCCAGAAACGCCTCGAAGAATTGAACAAGGCTGAACGCAAAGTCGCCGAAATCATCCTGCTCAATCCGCAGCAGGCGACCCGCTTCAGTATCGCCGCCCTCGCCCAGGCCGCTTCGGTCAGCGAGCCGACGGTCAATCGTTTCTGCCGCTCGTTCGGCGTCAGCGGCTATCCGGAACTTAAACTGCAGCTGGCCCAGAGCCTGGCCAGCGGCGCGGCCTATGTCAGCCGTGCAGTGGAGGCTGACGACAATCCTGAAGCCTACACCCAGAAAATCTTCGGCAGCGCCATCGCATCCCTGGACAGCGCCTGCCAGGCGCTGGACCCGAACCTGATCAGCCGCGCGGTAGATCTGTTGATTCAGGCACGGCAGATCCACTTCTTCGGCCTCGGTGCTTCGGCTCCGGTGGCACTGGACGCCCAGCATAAATTCTTCCGCTTCAACCTGGCCGTCACAGCCCATGCGGATGTGCTGATGCAGCGGATGATAGCCTCGGTCGCTCACACCGGTGAGTTGTTCGTGATCATTTCCTACACCGGCCGCACTCGCGAACTGGTGGAAGTGGCGCGCATCGCCCGGGAGAACGGCGCTTCGGTACTCGGCCTGACCGCCGCCGACTCGCCCCTGGCCAAGGCCAGTACCCTGAGCCTGAACATCCCGCTGCCCGAAGACACTGACATCTATATGCCGATGACTTCACGGATCATCCAGCTCACCGTGCTCGACGTACTTGCCACCGGCATGACCCTGCGCCGTGGCGTGGACTTCCAGCCGCACCTGCGCAAGATCAAGGAAAGCCTCAACGCCAGCCGGTATCCGATTGGGGATGAGTTCAACTGACACACTGATCGTTCCCAGAGACATTCCCACGCGGAGCATGGGAACGATCACTAAGCCCCGACTCTCGCCTGCAAGCTCAAATGCGCCCTCTCCCCCGGTGCCAGGCTGAGGCTGTCGGTCCCGCCGCTGGCCGCTTCAACGCAGACGAACCCAGAGACCTCACTCCAGCTCACGCCCAACAATGGCCGCGTCCCGGGATGCCAGACCACGGTGTCGGCGCTGTCACCGGTATCGATACACAATTCGCGCTGCCAGGCATGGTCCTTTAGCTGCAATTCACCCTCATGCTGGAACACCCGCTGGCAGCCGCCGTCCACCCGCAGTTCGCCTTCCTGTTGGCAAACCTTGCGATTCAACTGGTCATAACCCTGCGCGCCGTCGAGCCCAGACAGCGCTACCTCGCCAACGTCACCAATACGCCAGTAAGCGTGCAAAGCATGACTCAACTGGCACGGCAGACTGTCCTGATGCTCGGTGCTCAGGCGCAAGTCCATGCTTTCCCCCAAATGCGCATGGAGGTCCACTTGCCAGTCGCACAGTTGCAATTGCCAGTGCAGGCATACGCCATCATCGTCACTGCTGCTGTCGAGCAGCTTCCAGTCGATCAACCGTGCCCAGCCATGGGAGGGCCAGGCGTTTTCGCTTGGATGTCGGCCATACCAGGGCCAACACACCGGCACACCACCGCGAATCGCCCCGACCTGCGGCCACTTCGCCGCACACCAGAGCCAGGGCTTTTGCCCCCGTGGCTGGAAGTGCAGCAGTTGCGCCCCCTGGCGACTGAACACCGCCTGGCACAGCGGATGATCGATCACCAGCACATCACGCAACTGATAGCGCTCCCACGCAAACGTCGGGCGTGCGCGGAGTGATTTGAAAAAGCGTTGTAGCGGGTGCTCATGCATGTGCCGCGGTCCTGAAAATCATTTGCCTACCTGTTGATCGTTCCCACGTCGAGGCGTCGAACCGTCTGCGTGGGAATGCCGCTCTGGACGCAGAGCGTCACGGGATGCGTTCCCACGCGCGCGCGTGGGAACGATCATATGTGTGCCCCAAAAAAAAGCGGATAGCCAAGGCCATCCGCAAAATGCGCACATAGAGAGGGAGCTTATCGCAGCTGCGTTAGAACACCGACTGAATTTTCAGGCCGGCGACGATTGCGTTGTCGACTTGATCGACACCACCTGGGTGCATCACGTATTGCAGGTTCGGGCGCACGGTCAGCCAGTTGGTCACATGGAAGCCGTAGTTCAGCTCGGCGTTGTACTCGGTTTCCTGGATCGGCAGGAAGCTCGGGTTGTCAAAGTCGCTGATGCCGTTCAGGTCGTTGGTCAGACGACGTTGTTTTTGCGCATCGTCGTTGACGTGGATGCGGGCGATGCCGATACCGACGTCATCCTTCGGACGGGCATCGAACGGACCTTTGTAGACCAGCATGATCGACTGGTAGTTGTCGACGACGTTGGTGTCCTTGTCGTGGAAGGTGGCATTGGCGGCGATATTCAGGCCGCGCGAGGCATCGCCGTTGTGATCGGTAAGTTGCTGCTGGGCGACGAACCAGTAGCCATGCTTGCTGCTGTGGGATTTGAAGGCGCCACCGGACACCGGTTGCGGCTGACCATCGGCACCTTCAAAGACGTCGTCGGCCTTGGCGGTGCTGTAGTAGTAACCGACGCGGTATTCGCCTGGCAGGTTGTTGACCTTAGGCGACCAGACCAACTCCACCGGCAGGATGGTGCCTTTGGTGCCGCTGCCGCTGAGTTTGAAACTGTTGCCGGTTTCCAGCTGGGACGGGTTCTGGTTGTAGGCGCCAATCTGCGCAAAGAGTTCAGGCGTGATGTTGTACTTCACACGGATCGCCGCCTGACTGACGGGCCAGTTGAACCAGATGTTACCGACCCAGTTACCCACCTGGGAACCGCAGAACGCCAGGTTCTGGAAGTCGCAGGGGAAGGTGTTGAAGTCTTCGCCTTCACCGAAATAGCCGGCCTTCACGTCCAGCTTGCCGTCGAAGTATTTCTGCTTGAGCCACAGCTGGGTCAGACGCCAGGTCTGCCCACGCCCCCAGACTTCCTGAGATGAACTGAAGGTGCCGGCACGCGGATCACTGATCCGGTCGTTAGAGATGTTGCGACCGCTACGCTCGGTGATCGCCACTTTGAATTCAGTGTCTTTCCAGCCGAGAATCTTCTCCAGGTCCAGATGCGCGCCAAGCCCGAACTGGTCGCTGTAGCGTGCTGTCCTGTCGTTGTTGAAACCACCTTTGAGGTTAGCGCCGACCTCACCGACGTAGTCCAGCGTGAAGTCGTAGCCCTTCTCGATCAGCGCCGTCCGTTCCCCACCCCAGTCACCGGTCATCCACTTCGAGTTTTCGCTGAACGCATCTGCAGCCTGTACGCTACCGACCAGACTCATCGCCGCCACGGCTGACAACTGGCAGATAAGCTGGCTATTGGCGTTTCTTTTTTTCATCCCTACATCCTCGTCTTTATTGTTATTAACTGTTTTTATCTAACGCGGTTTACATCGATTGCGACGCGTGACAGACCACCCCGCCACGAACTCAGTGGCCCTTGAACTGCGCCACGTTGGTGCTACGAGCCTCAACTTGCGGCTGACCGGCAACCCCCAGACGTTCACCGGTTTTGGCGTCGAACAGCAGCACTTTGGATGGATCAAATTGCAGCGTCAGGGTTTCTCCCGCTTGCGGCGCGACGTCCGGCGCCAAACGGCAGCAAACCTTGGTTTCATTGAGATTGACGAATACCAGGGTGTCCGGACCGGTGGGTTCGGTGACCTGGACTTCAGCACGAATAATCGGCAAGCCGTTCGGCTCGTGCGCTGCCAGAACGATCTGTTCCGGACGCATACCGAGGATCACTTCACGTTCTTCAAGACCCGCATCCTGCATACCCAGCGGCAGCTCGCAACGCGCCTGGCCGCTGTCGAGCAGCGCCACCAGACGGCCTTCCTTGCGCTGCAAACGCAGCGGGATGAAGTTCATCGGCGGCGAGCCAATGAAGCTGGCGACGAACAGGTTGGCCGGATCGTTGTAGATCTGCTTCGGCGTACCGAATTGCTGAATGATCCCGTCCTTCATCACCGCCACTTTGTCGCCCAGGGTCATGGCTTCGATCTGATCGTGGGTGACATAGACCGTGGTGGTTTTCAGGCGCTGGTGCATCAGTTTCATTTCGGTGCGCATCTCGACCCGCAGCTTGGCGTCGAGGTTGGACAGCGGTTCGTCGAACAGATAAATCTTCGGCCGCCGAGCCAGTGCGCGGCCCATGGCCACACGCTGTTGCTGACCACCGGAGAGCTGGCCGGGTTTGCGGCTGAGCAGGTGTTCGATTTGCAGCAGCTTGGCGACGCGGGCCACTTCCTCTTCGATCTCGGCCGCCGGCATTTTGCGGATCTTCAATCCGAAGGCGATGTTGTCGCGCACGCTCATGGTCGGGTACAGCGCGTAGGACTGGAACACCATGGCGATGTCGCGATCCTTGGGGCTCATGCCGCTGATGTCAGCGTCGTCCACCAGAATCGCCCCGCCGCTGATGTTTTCAAGTCCCGCGATGCAGTTCATCAAGGTCGACTTGCCGCAACCGGACGGGCCGACGAGGATCAGGAACTCACCGTCATCGATCTTCAGTTCGATGTTTTTCAGGGTGTCCGGCAAACCGCTGCCGTAAGTCTTATTAACATTGCGTAATTCGAGAGTTGCCATGTTCTACCCCTTGACCGCGCCAGACGTCAGCCCACGCAGGAAATACTTGCCAGCGAATATGTAAACCAGCAGTGTCGGCAGCCCGGCGATCATCGCCGCCGCCATATCAACGTTGTATTCCTTGACCCCGGTGCTGGTGTTGACCAGGTTGTTCAGGGCCACGGTGATTGGCTGGGCATCGCCACTGGCGAAGACCACACCGAACAGGAAGTCATTCCAGATCTGGGTGAATTGCCAGATCAGGCAGACCATCACGATCGGAATCGACATTGGCAGCAGGATCTTCCCGAAGATGGTGAAGAACCCCGCACCATCGAGCCGCGCCGCTTTCACCAGCGCATCCGGAATGCTCACGTAGTAGTTACGGAAGAACAACGTGGTGAACGCCAGCCCGTAGACGATGTGCACCAGCACCAGGCCCGTGGTGGTATTGGCCAGGCCGAGTTTGCCGACGGTGAACGATGCCGGTAGCAGCACGGTCTGGAACGGCAGGAAGCAACCGAACAACAGCAGGCCGAAGAACAGCTGTGAACCACGGAAGCGCCACATCGACAGCACATAACCATTCATCGCGCCGATGAAGGTCGAGATCAGCACCGCCGGGACCGTGATTTTCACCGAGTTCCAGAAGTAGCCGCCCACGACGTCCCAGGCCTTGATCCAGCCAATGCCGTCGATCACTTGCGGCCAGCTCAGCAGGTTGCCGGTGCGGATGTCTTCCGGGGATTTGAAGCTGGTCAGCAGCATCACCACCAGCGGAATCAGGTACACCGCTGCGGCCAACAATAAGGTCGCGTAGATCGCTATGCGGCTAAAGCTGATGGCAGGTTTGCCAGGCTGATTACTCATGACGTTTGCCTCGCAGTTCGGAGTACAGGTACGGCACCAGAATCGCCAGGATCGCGCCGAGCATCATCATCGCGCTCGCCGAACCGATGCCCATCTGGCCACGGCTGAAGGTGAAGGAATACATGAACATTGCCGGCAGGTCGGAGGAGTAACCCGGACCGCCCGCCGTCATCGCCGCCACCAGGTCGAAGCTCTTGATCGCGATGTGCGCGAGGATCATGAAGGCGCTGAAAAACACCGGACGCAGGCTCGGCAGGACGATCTTCAAATAGATGGTCGGCAAGCTCGCACCATCGACTTGAGCGGCACGGATGATCGATTGATCGACACCGCGCAGGCCGGCCAGGAACATCGCCATGACAAAGCCCGAGGCTTGCCACACAGCGGCGATTACCAGGCAGTAGACCACGCGATCCTGATCCACCAGCCAGTCCAGGCGAAAGCCTTCCCAGCCCCAGTCACGCAGCATCTTGTCCAGCCCCAGGCCTGGGTTGAGCAGCCATTTCCAGGCGGTACCGGTGACGATCATCGACAGCGCCATCGGGTACAGGTAGATGGTGCGTATGAAGCCTTCCTTGCGAATGCGCTGATCCAGCAGCACCGCCAGAAACACGCCGAGCACCAGGCTGATGCCGATGAACATACCGCCGAAGACCGCGAGGTTCTTGCTCGCGACCCACCAGCGGTCGTTTTCCATCAACCGGATGTACTGCTGCAGGCCTACCCACTTGTAGCTCGGCATGAAGCTGGAATTGGTAAAGGACAGAACGAATGTCCATATGATGTAACCGTAAAAGCCAACCAGGACGATCAGCATGCTCGGCGCCAAAACCAGTTTGGGGAGCCAGCGCTGCAGTGCGTCAAACGGTGAGGCTTTGCTGAAAACCGCCACAGAGCTCATCGGGATAATCCAGGTGAAGAGAAGTGAATGCGCACAGTGACCCCTTGTGGGAGCGAGCTTGCTTGCGATGACGCAATAACAGTCAACATCTCTGTTGAATGTCAGTCAGCTATCGCGAGCAAGCTCGCTCCCACAGGGTCACGCGGCGTCAGGGACTACTGGGCGGCTTTGATGGCCGATGCCAATTGGGCGCTGGCCTTGGCCGGGTCAGCGCTCTTGTCGTTCATGAAGTTGGTCACCACATCGAAGATCGCGCCCTGTACCGCCAGGGACGTGGCCATGTTGTGCGCCATGCTCGGTTGCAGGCCGCCGGTCTTCTCGTCAGCCAGGAAATCCTTGGCCGACGCCTGGGCGCAGGAGTCGAAGCCCAACGTGCTCATGTCATTGAGCATGTCGGTGCGAACCGGGATCGAACCTTTGTTGATGCTGAAGACCTTCTGGAAGTCTTTACCCAGCGCGACCTTGGCCAGGTCCTGCTGAGCAGCGATATCGCCGGTGCGATCAGCCTTGAGCTTGAACACCGCGAGGGAGTCGATGTTGTAGGTGAAGGCTTTTTCAGTGCCCGGGAACGGCACGCACTGATAGTCCTTGCCGGCTACCTTTTGGGCGGCGGTCCATTCGCTTTTGGCCCAGTCACCCATCATCTGCATGCCAGCCTTGCCATTGATAACGTCGGCGGCGGCGATGTTCCAGTCACGACCCGCGCGGTTGGGGTCCATGTAACCGGTGAGTTTTTTCAGCTCAGTGAAGGACTTGACCATTTCAGGGCCGGAAAGGGTTTTCTGGTCCAGATCGACCAGGGCTTTCTTGTAACCATCAGCGCCCATGACCGAGAGCACCACGTCTTCAAACACGGTGCTGTCCTGCCAAGGCTGACCGCCGTGGGCCAGGGCAATGAAGCCTGCGGCTTTCAGTTTGTCGCCAGCGGCATAGAACTCTTCGAGGGTGGTCGGGGCTTTTTCGATACCGGCTTTCTTGAAGACGGCCGGGTTGATCCACAGCCAGTTGACCCGGTGGATGTTCACCGGCACAGCGACGTAATCGCCTTCGTACTTGACGGTATTGGCGACCTTGACCGACAGCAGGCTGTCCCAGTTTTCCGCTTTGGAAACGCCTTTCAGGGCGTCGGTGCTGAGCAGGCCAGTGCTGCCCCACTCCTGGATATCCGGGCCTTTGATTTGCGCGACACCCGGCGGGTTACCCGCCACGGCGCGGCTTTTGAGTACGGTCATGGCTGTAGCGCCACCGCCGCCGGCAACTGCACCGTCCTTCCAGGTGAAGCCGTCTTTTTCGACTTGAGCCTTGAGGACATCGACCGCTGCTTTTTCACCGCCAGAAGTCCACCAGTGCACAACTTCCACGGAACCTTTGGATTCGGCAGCCAGGGCGCTGAGGGGAAACAATGAGGCGAGAGAAATGACAGTGGCGAGGCGAGAAATCGCATTCATCTGAAGTACCTTTCTTGTTGTTATGCATGCAAGTCTGGTGCTTGCGCTGCATAGGATTTTAACCAGGGCTTTAGCCTTCGCAGGTAACGAAGGGACGCGTAAATGTCACGACATGGTTACACAGCAACGCTCAGGGATAACTGCGCCAGGGCAGTTGCCATGCTGGGCGCCAGAGGCAGACGGGGCAGCAGAACGGCTTGCCAGGCGTGATAGAGATCGGGTTTTCCGGCCCAGATATCGGCACTGGGTCGATTCTGCGGGTCCAGTTCGTGATGCCAACTGCCATTGTCTCGATCGATCAGCCGGGTTTCGCTGAACTCCCAAAACAACCGATACCAGGTTTCGTAACGAGGCTCACCCGTGCGCTTGAGCAAAGCGCTGGCGGCGGCACTGGCTTCGGCATGTGTCCAGTGCAATCGATGGCGAACCACCGGGCGATTGTCCCAGTCCAGGGTATAGACGATGCCCGGCGCCCCATCGACTGCCCAACCATAACGGCAGGCACTGTCGAACAAGCCCTGGGCATCCGTCGCCAACCATTGCGGTGTCAGCAGCCCCGCCCGATGACGAGCTGCTTCGAGGTGCAGCACCAGCCGCGCCCATTCGAAACCGTGGCCGGGGGTAGTGCCGTAGGGCCGGAAACCATCGTCGGGTTTGTCCTGGTTGTATTCGCGTAGCGGCTGCCAGTGTCGATCGAAATGCTCGATGACCATGAACTCATTGGCCGCAGCATGGGTATGAATCACTCGCTCGACGATGCGCAACGCGCGGTCCAGCCAGCGACTGTCCTGGGTGACATCCGCCAGGGCCAGAAAAGCCTCGGTTGCATGCATATTGCTGTTGGCGCCGCGATAGGTTTCTTCGTCACTCCAGTCACGATTGAAGGATTCGCGCATGGCGCCCTCCTCTTCGCTCCAGAAGTGCTCGTCGATAATCGTGATCGCATCCGCCAGTAAGGCCTGTGCACCCGGCCGCCCGGCGACAACCGCAGAGCTGGCAGCCAGCGCTACAAAAGCATGCAGGTAGGCGGCTTTGCCCGTGTTGCCGTCGCGGTGGGACGGCGCGGCAAACCAGCCGCCGTGCCTGGCGTCCCGAAGCGGTCCGCTCAGGGCGGCGATACCGTGATCGACCAGCTCGGCAAACCCGGATATGCCCTGAATGTGCGCCATGGCAAAGCTGTGGGTCATGCGCGCGGTGTTCATGGTTTCGGCTTGGGCATTGGCCGGGAGGCAGCCCTGATAGTCGAGATTGCCAAAGCCTTCGACAACTTTCGCGGCTTTGGCGAATGACAACAGACGCTGGCCTTCGGCGGCGAGCCAGGCGTGGTGGGCAGGCGAATTCAGCCAACTGCTGAACGTTGGAGGAGTGGTGTCCATTGGGTACCTTTTTTTGTTGTTATGACTGACTGGAGTCTAAACAACGCGTGGTACAGCGCAGGTAACGAAGGACCGGCCGAATGTCACCGCTCAGTGACACAAGAGGATCCGCTTTTCGTAGCAGCTGGCGAAGCCTGCGTTCGGCTGCGCAGCGGTCGCAAAATGGCAAACTACAATACGTCAGGATGATCGGAGATGGCCGGATTACGACTGCTGCGCAGCCGGACGCAGGCTTCGCCAGCTGCTACAAATTACCGGTCAATCCACACTGCGGGGCAAATGCAACGTCACCCGTAACCCACCCTCACGCAGATTCTGCAAGCTCACTTCGCCACCATGGCTATGAGCGATGTTGCGGGCAATGCCCAGCCCCAGGCCGTAACCCTGCTGCTGACCCGACAGACGAAAGTGCGGCTCGAAGACCTGCTCCAGACGCTGTTCAGGCACCCCCGGCCCCTCATCGTCGACATGCAGGATGAACGCGGCGTCATCGTCGTCGATATGCAGATGGGCCTTCTGTCCGTACTTCAACGCGTTGTCGATCAGGTTGCCGATACAGCGCTTGAGCGCTAGCGGTTTGCCAGGATAGGTCGCCAGCGCCCGCCCCTGTTGGGTCACCCGGCCATTGCCGTTGGGACTCAGATAGGGTTCGACCAGGCAATCGAGCACATGGTTGAGGTCCACTGGCTCGATGTTTTCGTGAATATCGGTGTCTTTGACGCATTGCAGCGCGCCTTTGACCAGCAACTCCAACTCATCGAGATCCCGACCGAACTTGGCTTGCAGCTGTTCATCTTCCAGCAGTTCGACCCGCAGCCGCAGACGGGTAATCGGCGTGCGCAAGTCATGGGAAATGGCGCTGAACAACTGGCTGCGCTCGGTCAGGTAGCGACTGATGCGCTCACGCATGGTATTGAAGGCGCGACCGACCTCGACCACTTCGCTGCCACCACCCTCGGCTACCGGCTCGACTTCGGCGCCCAACGACATGTCCCGCGCGGCCCGCGCCAGACGCTTGAGCGGTCGACTTTGCCAGTGCACCAACAGGCCGATGAACAGCAGCAGAAAGCCGCTGGTCAGCAGAATGAACCACACCTGCTGCGAAGGCAGCCCTTGCTCTTCGAGGCTGGTGTAGGGTTCGGGCAACAGCGAGGCGATGTATAGCCATTCGCCCGGGGCCAACTGAATTTGCGTGACCAGCACCGGCGGATTGACCGGTTCCAGGGTCAGCGCGTAATGGGCCCAGGAGCGCGGCAACTCATCGAGTTTCAAACCGCCATTGAATATCCGCAGGTCTTCGGCGCTGACGAATTGCACCGAGATAACCGCATCATTGCCCAAAGACTGGCGCAGCACCTCATCCACCGCCTTGAGCACCGCTAGCTTGCGCGGCGTCGGCGGTAGCACTTCCATACCCAAGGGTTTGTCGTTGAGGGTCACGACGAATCGCGTGCCGCCCATGCTGCGCAACTGGTCGAGCACCAACGGTCGGTAAGCCACCGGCAACGACCGGAAGTAACTGACGCTGGCAGTCATCGAATGCGCCAGGCTGCGGGCGCTGGTGACCAGTCCTTCAAGCTGGGTAGCGCGCAATTGCGAAACCCAGATCACACTCGACAGCGTCTGCGCGAACAGCACCGCCAGTAATGTCAGCAACAACATTCGCCCAAGCAACGAACGTGGCACCGGCACGCGGCGAGCGATTCTGGCGAAGAACTCAGTGACCATTGCTGGCAACCACATTGGCAGCCAATTGATAACCGCTGCCGCGCACCGTGCGAATCAGGCGCGGTGGTTTGTCGGTATCGCGCAAACGCTGGCGCAAGCGACTGACCGCCATGTCGACGATACGGTCCAGCGGCATCAGATCACGGCCGCGGGTGGCGTTGCCGATGGTGTCGCGATCGAGGATTTCCTGCGGGTGATCCAGGAACAGTTTCAACAAAGCGAAATCGGCACCGGACAAAATCACTTCCTCGCCGTCGGTATGAAACAAGCGGTGGCTGACCATATCCAGTCGCCAGTCATCGAAGGACAAGACTTCACCACCGGAGCGCTCCTGACCGAACTGGGCCCGGCGCAACAAGGCCTTGATCCGCGCCTGCAATTCACGAGGGCTGAAGGGTTTGCCCAGATAGTCGTCGGCGCCCAACTCCAGCCCGATCACCCGGTCGGCTTCGTCGGAACTGGCGGTAAGCATGATGATGGGCACCTGGGACTGACGCGGGTGCTGGCGAATCCAGCGACACAGGCTGAAGCCGTCTTCGTCCGGCAGCATCACATCGAGGATCACCAGGTCACTCGGTGCGTCGTTCAAGGCCTGGCGAAACCCGGCGCCGTCCGGCGTGGTCCGCACCTGAAAGCCGGCGCGGCTGAGGTAGGCGTCCAGCAACTCGCGTATCTCTTGATCGTCATCGACCAACAAAATCGACTTACTGACTGAGCTCACGTGGGTCGTCCTTGTTGTTATGGATGGAGCGGATTATGCCTTATGGATCACAGATCTGGATCGTTCCCACGCTCTGCGTGGGGATGCATCCCGTGACGCTCTGCGTCACATCTCGAAGCGGACGCGGAGCGTCCATGGCGGCATTCCCACGCGGAGCGTGGGAACGATCATCAGGAAACCGCCTGCTCCAGTGCCACGCCGGCACCCGTCAGGCCGGAATATGGCGCTGTCACCAGCCACACCGGAATGCCCTTGAAATAATCGCTCATGCAGCCCTTGTCGGCGAAGCAACGAGCAAAACCACTCTCCAGGAAGAAGTCGGCAAACCGCGGTATCACGCCACCCACGATATACACCCCGCCACGCCCGCCAGTGGTCAACACGTTGTTGCCGGCGACGCGACCGAGCCAGCAGCAGAATTGCTCCAGTACTTCCAGCGCAATCGGATCCCCCGCAAGCCCCGCAGCTGTGATCGACTCCGGCGTATCGAGGACCGGCTCATGCCCGTCCACCGCGCAAATCGCCCGATAGACCCGCGGCAAGCCGCTGCCGCTCAGCGCGGTCTCGGCGCTGACATGACCGATCTCACTGTAGATGTGTTGCCACAACTGGGTTTCCCGCAGGCTGCTCAACGGTAAGTCGACATGCCCGCCTTCGCCTGGCAACGCAGCCCAGCGGCCTACGCCAAGGTCTAGCAAGGTACCGACCCCGAGCCCTGTGCCCGGCCCGATCACCACCGCCGGACGCAACGGTTCGGGAGTCCCTTCGCAAACCACCCGATATTCACCCGGTTGCAGGCGGGTCATGCCCAGCGCCATGGCCGAGAAGTCATTGACCAACAGCAGCTGATCGACCTGCAAGGTCTGGCAGAAGGCTTTACGACTCAACCGCCAGTGGTTGTTGGTAAAGCGAAATTCGTCACCACTCACAGGGCCGGCCACCGACAGGCATACCGATCCGATCGAACCGAGGGGCAAGCCCAGCCCGCTCAGATAGACGCCGATGGCCTCTTCGGGGCTGGTGTGGTCCGCCGTCGCCAGCACCTGGATCGACTCCAGTTGCTGGTCTTTCCACAACGCAAAACGTGCATTGGTTCCGCCAATGTCACCGACCAGCGCTAGCTTCACTTCAGGGTCTCCAGTGCAGAGGTAAAGGCGCTGGCGCCCTGCTCTGCCGAGCTGAAGGCCATGCGCATGAAACCGAACAATTCACGACCGCAACCAATGCCGTTATCCAGCAGGCCTTTGGCCGGCTCACGTGCCGCGAATTCATCGGCGTCCACCATAAGCTGCAAGGTACCTTTGACGCCATCGACACGAATGATGTCGCCGTCGAGCACTCGCGCCAGCGCGCCACCGACAAAGGCTTCGGGGCTGACGTGGATCGCCGCCGGGATCTTTCCGGAAGCACCGGACATACGCCCGTCGGTGACCAGCGCAACCTTGAAGCCACGGTCCTGCAGAACACCGAGGAACGGGGTCATTTTGTGCAGTTCCGGCATACCGTTGGAACGCGGCCCCTGGAAGCGCATCACCGCGACAAAATCTTTCTCCAGCAGACCTGCCTTGAAGGCATCGGCCAGGTCCTGCTGATCCTGGAACACCATCGCCGGTGCTTCGACGATCTGGTGCTCTGGCGCAACCGCCGAGACCTTCATCACGCCACGGCCGAGGTTGCCTTCCATCACCCGCAAACCACCCTCTGGCGAGAACGCGCGAGCCACCGGCCGCAGGATGTTTTCATCGAGGCTTTCGATCGGACCTTCACGCCACACCAGTTCACCATTCTCCAGGAACGGCTCCTGGGTGTAGCGGCTCAGGCCATGGCCGGCCACAGTGTTGACGTTTTCGTGGAGCAAACCGGCTTCCAGCAGTTCGCGGATCAGGAACGACATTCCGCCCGCGGCCTGGAAGTGGTTGATGTCGGCTTTGCCATTGGGGTAGACGTGGGACAGGGTCGGCACCACCTCGGAGAGGTCGGCCATGTCCTGCCAGGTCAATTGAATGCCCGCCGCCATGGCGATGGCCGGCATGTGCAGCGTGTGGTTGGTCGAGCCGCCAGTGGCGTGCAGTGCCACGATGGAGTTGACCAGCGAACGTTCGTCGACGATCTCGCCCAGCGGCGTGAAGTTACCGCTTTGTTTGGTCAAACGGGTGATCTGGTGCGCGGCTTCGCGGGTCAAGGCATCACGCAGCGGGGTGTTCGGGTTGACGAAGGATGCGCCCGGCAAGTGCAGACCCATGACTTCCATCAGCAACTGGTTGGTGTTGGCGGTGCCGTAGAAGGTGCAGGTGCCAGGGCTGTGGTAGGACTTCATCTCCGATTCCAGCAGCTCTTCGCGGCTGCACTTGCCTTCGGCGTAGCGCTGGCGGACGTCGGCTTTTTCCTTGTTGGAAATCCCCGAGACCATCGGCCCGCCCGGGACAAAAATCGTCGGCAAGTGACCGAAGCGCAGCGCGCCCATCATCAGGCCGGGAACGATCTTGTCGCAGATACCGAGCATTATCGCCGCGTCGAACATGTTGTGGGACAGCGCCACGGCAGTCGACATCGCGATCACTTCGCGGCTGGCAATGCCCAGCTCCATGCCCGGTTCACCCTGGGTCACGCCATCACACATGGCCGGTACGCCACCGGCGAACTGGCCGACCGAGCCGATCTCGCGCAACGCGTGTTTGATCTGTTCCGGGTAGTGCTCGTACGGCTGATGCGCCGAGAGCATGTCGTTATATGACGAAACTATTGCCACGTTGGCGGCGTTCATCATCCGCAGAGTGTTTTTGTCTTCAGTGCCGCAACCCGCCACGCCGTGGGCGAAGTTGGCACATTGCAGTCTGGCGCGTTGCGGGCCATCGCTGGCGGCACCGCGAATCAAGGCCAGGTAAGCCTCGCGAGTAGCGCGACTGCGGGAAATAAGCCGTTCGGTGACCTCAAGAACGCGGGGATGCATATGTAGAACTCCAGGCTAACGGATGTGGCGACCTGATTGTCTATGCTGATTGAAGGTGTCTGCGCTTGGCATTGCAGACGTGCTTTTCAAGCATTCGGACCAGTTGATTCAGGCCACTCGTTGTAGATAAAACAAAATATTGCCACTAAAAAGGCTTGTTTTCTATTTTTTTACGAATAATCTTGTAATTCCAACAACAAAATTACAGCAGGCGCTTTTCAAATGACTCTACGAATTGCAATCAATGGTTTTGGCCGTATTGGCCGTAACGTCCTGCGAGCACTTTATACCCAAGGCTATCGTCAGGATCTGCAGATCGTCGCCATCAACGATCTGGGGGACAGCGCGATGAACGCGCACCTGCTCAAGTACGACACCGTCCACGGCACCTTTGATGCCGATGTGCAGCACGATCAGGAAAGCCTGACAGTCAACGGTGACCGTATCGCGGTCAGCGCCATCCGCAACCCGGCCGAACTGCCATGGGCTGCCGAGAAGATCGACGTGGTCTTCGAATGCACCGGCCTGTTCACCGACCGCGCCAAAGCTGCTGCCCATATTACTGCCGGCGCACGCAAAGTGATTATCTCGGCACCGGCCAAAGGCGCCGACGCCACCGTTGTCTACGGGGTCAACCACGACATTCTGCGCCAATCGCACCAGATCATTTCCAACGCGTCGTGCACCACCAACTGCCTGGCCCCCGTGGCCCAGGTGCTGCACCGCGAGCTGGGCATCGAAAGCGGTTTGATGACCACCATCCACGCCTACACCAATGACCAGCACCTCACCGACGTCTACCACGTCGACCCGTACCGTGCCCGTTCGGCCACACAGAACATGATCCCGAGCAAGACCGGCGCCGCCGAAGCGGTGGGCCTGGTGCTGCCGGAGCTGGCGGGCAAACTGACCGGCATGTCGGTGCGCGTACCGGTGATCAACGTGTCGCTGGTGGACCTGACCGTGCAGCTCAAACGCGAAGCGACAGCCGATGAGGTCAACGCGCTGCTCAAAGACGCCAGCCAGCATTCAAAGATCCTCGGTTACAACACCCTGCCGCTGGTCTCCAGCGACTTCAACCACAATCCGCTGTCGTCAATCTTCGACGCCAACCACACCAAGGTCAGCGGCAAGCTGCTCAAGGTGCTGGCCTGGTACGACAATGAATGGGGCTTCTCCAACCGCATGCTCGATAACTGCCTGGCCCTCTGCAACGCGGAGTAGGTGCTGGCGCAGGCTGCGATCTTTTGATCTTGACGTCCGCATGACCGCTGAAAAAATCGCAGCCTTCGGGCGCTCTGCAACGCCCAATAAAGCGAATCGCCTATGGAACAGCAACCGATGATCGGTATCAGCTTCACCCAGAAAACCATGGCGGCGCGCAAGCGTATCGCCCTGGTCGCCCATGACCACTGCAAGATTTTCCTGTTGGACTGGGCCGAACGGCAAAAGGACAAGCTCGCCCAACACGAACTGGTCGCTACCGGCACCACCGGCCTGCTGCTGAGTAAACGTCTGGGCCTGCCCGTAGAAAGTATGATCAGCGGCCCGTTAGGCGGCGATCAGCAACTCGGTGCACGGATCGCCGAGCAGCGGGTGGATATGCTGGTGTTTTTCTGGGACCCCTTCGAGCCACAACCACACGACCCGGACATCAAGGCGTTGCTGCGGGTTGCGGCGGTCTGGAACATCCCGGTGGCCTGCAATGAATGCAGCGCCGACTACCTGCTCAGCAGTCCGCTGATGGATCAAACGCACTCGTACCGGATTCCCGATTACGAGGCTTACCTGTTGGGTCGTCAGTAACTCTCTCACAAAGTAGTACTTGACCATTCGCGCAGATGATAAGCATTATCATTAACTGCAAAATGGATCAGGTCCTACCGTGAGTCAATCGCGCTTCAACCACGTCTTCCTCGCTCAGCGAGTCTCTCTGCTGCGCACGCTGGAGCGGATGGTCAACAACCACAGCACCGCCGAAGACCTCTTGCAGGAAACCTACCTGCGCGTGACCCGCGCCTTGAGCGAACGGGCGATCGACCATCTGGAACCCTTCGTTTTTCAGACCGCCCGCAACCTTGCTCTGGATCATCTGCGCTCGCTGCGCATCCAGGCCCGGACCCTGCTTGAGGACGTCCCGCTGGATGTGGTGCAAAGCGTCGCCGCGCCGCTGAGCAGTGCCGAAGATGCCGCCCATGCCGAACAGTTGCTCGAACGCTTGAACATCAGCCTCAGCCAACTCAGCCCGCGCCAGCAGCAGATTTTCATTCTCAGTCGCCTGCACGGACACAGCTACCTGGAAATCGCCGAGAAGCTCGGCGTGTCCCTGAGCACCGTACAAAAAGAACTCAAACTGATCATGGCCATCTGCATCGGCGTCGCCGAACGCTTAAACAGCTGATCGGTCTGCCGGATTACTCTTTAATACAGTATGGGTGTCAGACAAATCAGTTTGTTACCCTTAGCCCTCTTTCCAGATATCCATCCAGTAAAGCAGTCGTGCTGCAGACACCACCAAGGAACGCCCGTGACGGACACCGAACGATTCCGCCCGCCAGCCATAGCGCCGGACACCTCCAGCGACAGTGCCATGGACCAGGCGCTGGATTGGCTGATCGTGCTGGAACGTCCGGGCGAAGAGCAAACCCGGCAATTCCACGACTGGTTGGCGGCCTCGCCGTTGCACGCCCAGGCCTTTGCCAAAGCCCAGGCCATCTGGGACGGTCCGCAGGTAGCACAGTGCGCTCAAAGCCTGAGCGCACAGCATAAAAAGTCGATCCTCTCGCGCCTGCGCCCGCACTGGAAGCCGCTCGCCACAGCGGCCGTGTTGGTGCTCGGTTTATTCAGTTTCAGCAACCTGCCACTGCGTTTGCAGGCCGATCATCTGACCGTGGTCGGCGAGCGCCAGCGCCTGCAACTGGAGGACGGCTCCCAGGTCCTGCTCAACACCAACTCGGCGTTGTCCAGCACCATCAACGAACAGCAGCGCGTTGCCCGCCTGTTTCAGGGCGAGGCGTTTTTCGACGTGACGGCCAATCGTGGTCAGCCGCTGGAAATCGATGCCGGCCCGGTCAGGGCCAGCGTGCGCGACACCGCATTTGCCGTGCGTTATCTGGACGGAGTGGCCCAGGTCAGGGTTCAGCGCGGTGACGTCGATCTCCAGACGACCCGTGACGACGCGCGAATACGCCTTTCCGCCGGGGACAGCATCCGCATCGGCCCGAACGGTTTTGATCGGCCCGCCAGGCTGGACCTCGACAAGGACCTGGCCTGGGTCCAGGGACGCCTGGTGTTCGAAAACTGCCCGCTGAGCCAGGTGCTGGCTGAACTGCGTCGTTACTACCCGGGCTGGATCATCAACAACAACGCACAGCTTGCCGATGTTGCGGTAACCGGCAACTACCGTCTCGACCAGCCGCTGGAGGTGGTTCGCTCCCTGGCCCACATCACTTCCGCCAGGCTCCAGGAATTCCCGGCACTGGTAATCCTCAACTGATTCGAACTTATTTTTACTCGATAGCCATCGGTAGAACGTCTCGTTATAGCCAATGCAATTGATTCGCATTTTTAATGCTGATCTGCACCTATAAGATTCGTGCGACACGGAGCGCTATCGATGTCCCCTCGCCTCAACAGCCGGTCCCCTTCATCTTCTGCACGCCTGCAAAACGGCACGCTGTCCTTGCTCGCCGCCGCCATCCTGCTGGCCGGCGCACCAGCCACCCCGGCCATGGCCGCCACCGCAGCCCAACAACCGACCCACAACATGGGCGATTACACTTTCGCCATCGCCCAGCAGCCGCTGGTGTCGGCACTGAACGCCTTTACCGCCGTCACCGGCTGGCAAGTCGGGCTGCCCGCAGAGCTCGCTGAAGGCGTCGCATCGCCTGGCGTGCGCGGTTCACTGGCGCCGGAAAAAGCGCTGGACCGACTGTTGTCGGGCACCAACCTGAGCTATCGCAAGCTCGGTAACAACAACATCGTTCTGGAAAGGCGTACCGGCGGCGCACTGGCCCTGCAACAAGTGACCATCAGTGCCACTCGTCAGGCACAGGACGTGACCACCGTGCCGAGCACCGTCACGGTTCACGACCGTCAGGAGCTGGACCGCCAGAACGTCAACACCATCAAGGAACTGGTGCGCTACGAGCCGGGTGTTTCGGTGGGCGGTGCCGGTCAACGTGGCGGCATTACCGGCTACAACATCCGTGGCATCGATGGCAACCGGATTCTGACCCAGGTCGACGGCGTCGAAGTCCCCAACGGCTTCTTCAACGGCCCCTATGCCAAGACCCAGCGCAACTTCGTCGACCCGGAAATCGTCAAGCGCGTGGAGATACTCCGCGGCCCGGCGTCAGTGCTCTACGGCAGTAACGCCATCGGCGGCGCGGTCAGCTATTTCACCCTCGACCCGGACGACATCATCAAACCCGGCCAGGACTTCGGCGTACGCCTGAAGACCGGCTACAACTCTTCCGACGAGAGCTGGCTGAAGTCCGGCACTTTCGCCGGCCGCGTCGATCAGTTCGATGGCCTGCTGCACCTGAGTCAGCGCGACGGTCATGAAACCGAGTCCTTCGCCAGCAACAACGGCACCGGGCTGGAGCGCACCGCTGCCAACCCCGAAGACGTGCGCATCACCAACGTGCTGGCAAAACTTGGCTGGAACTACAACGAAGATTCGCGTCTGGGCCTGACCTACGAAAAGTACAAGGACGATCGCGACATCAATCAGAAAAGCGCCGTCGGTGGTCCGTTCAACGCGGGCCAGCCACTGGGTATGTATCGTTCGCGTACCGGTAACGACACCGTTACCCGAGAGCGTTTCGGCCTGGAGAACAACTTCGCTCTCGAGACCACAATGGCCGATCACCTCAAGTGGAGCCTGAACTACCAGATTGCCAAGACCGACCAAAGCACCCTGGAAAACTACTTCCCGTTCAGCCGCAATGTGATGCGCTCGCGCGACACGCTCTTTGAAGAGCAGCAGTGGGTGTTCGACGCACAATTGGACAAGGCATTGAGCATCGGTGAGACCGATCACCTGCTGACCTACGGCACTACCCTCAAGCAGCAGAAAGTCACCGGCTCGCGCAGCGGTAGCGCTACTTGCCTGGTGGTCGGTCGTGGCTGCACGGCCATCGGTGCAATCAGCCCGGCGGATGTATTGAAGAAGTCCAGCGACTTCCCGGACCCGACCATCAACACCTACAGCCTGTTCGCCCAGGATCAAATCAACTGGAACCAGTGGACCTTCCTGCCGGGCCTGCGCTACGACTACACCCAGCTCAAGCCGCACATCACCCAGGAATTTCTCAACACCGTCGCCGCCGATGGCAAAGGCGCCGTGAGTGACGAGAACAAAACCTGGCACCGTGTGTCGCCCAAGTTTGGACTGACCTACGCGCTGACCGATCAGTACACCTGGTACGGTCAATACGCCGAAGGTTTCCGCACCCCGACCGCCAAGGCGTTGTACGGACGCTTCGAGAACACCACCACCGGCTACCGCGTGGCGCCTAACCCTGATCTGCAACCGGAAACAAGCAAAAGCTACGAGACCGGCCTGCGCGGCAACTTTGAATCCGGCTCGTTCGATGTGGCGGTGTTCTACAACCAGTATCGCGACTTCATCAATGAAGACGCCGTCACCCCGGGCTACACCGAGCTGACCTTCCAGAGCAGCAACATCAAGCACGCCACCATCAAGGGCATCGAGGTCAAGGGTCGCCTGCAACTGGATGCCTTTGGCGCACCACAAGGCCTCTACAGCCAGGGCTCGGTGGCCTACGCCCACGGTCGCAACAACGACACCGGCGAGCCAATCAACAGCATCAACCCGCTGACCGGCGTGTTTGGCCTGGGCTACGATCAGGACAACTATGGCGCCTTGCTCAGCTGGACGGTGGTCAAGAAGAAAGATCGCGTCGACAACAGCAACTTCAAGTCGCCTGACGGCGTCAGCACCCAGTTCAAATCGCCTGGCTTCGGCATTCTCGACCTCAGCACTTTTTACAAGGTCACCGACGAGGTCACCGTCAACGCTGGCCTCTACAATCTGACCGACAAGAAGTACTGGCTGTGGGATGACGTGCGCGGCTTCGACAGTGTCGGCGAAGCCGCCGTGATCAGCCCGGCCAACCTCGACCGCCTGACCCAGCCGGGTCGCAACTTCGCGGTCAACCTGATTTGGGATATCTGATCCGGGGTCCTCACTGCGTCGCTCTTATCCATGACGCAGTGAGGATTTTTTACGCTACCACGTCTCCCCGTTCGTCTAGTTACAAAGCGCCTCTCATTCTCAAGGACATCTTCATGACCAATCAGGATTCAACCCAGCGCCCAAGCCTGCGCTCCCAGCGTCTGAACCAGATCACAAACGAACCTCATGCCCGACTCGACGCGCTGGTCAAAGCACACGCGCCGTTTGAAACCCAAGCCAGCTTCGCCCGTTTCGTCGTTGCCCAGTACCTGTTCCAGTCGGAGCTGGTGGCGCTGTACAACGACGCTGAACTGATCAGCATCGTCCCGGACCTGCCAGCCCGCTGCCGTGCCGAGCAGGCCAGGGCCGACCTTGCCGATCTCGAGACAGATGTACCGGCATCGGTTGCTGGCGCGGTTAAAAACCCGAGTAAAGCCCAAGCCCTGGGCTGGATCTTCGTTTCCGAGGGTTCGAAACTCGGCGCAGCGTTTTTGATCAAACGTGCCGTCAGCCTGGGCTTGAGCGACACCTTCGGTGCCCGCCACCTGGGCGAGCCGGCTGGCGGTCGTGCCGAAGGCTGGAAGAGCTTCATCAAAACCCTCGACGGGCTTGAGCTCAGCGCCGAAGAAGAAGTCGATGTAGAGAAAGGCGCGATCGACGCATTCAACCGCTTCACCGTATTGCTGGAACAGGCGTACGCCACGGCACCCGAACTAGCCTGAACCGGACATGCTTTTGTAGGAGCAGGGGGGGCGCCTAGCCCTTGCCCGCGATGAACGATGACGCAGTCTGTCTGATACACCGCAGCGCATTGATCGCGGGCAAGTCGGATCGCCGCACCGCTCGCTCCTACAGGGTTCGGAGATGTTTCAAAAGAACCGATACAATCAAGCCTATGACCCGCCAATCCCTCCCCACCTCAAAACCCGCCCGCCTCCTCTTTGGCCTGCTGGCCTACGCCAGTCTGGCCTTGGGCCTGATCGCCATCGTCGTGCCAGGTTTGCCGACCACCGAGTTCATCCTGCTGGCCGCCTGGGCTGCGACCAAAAGCTCGCCGCGCCTGAGTGCCTGGCTGGAAAACCATCGGTTGTTCGGGCCGATCCTGAACAACTGGCGCAACGGCAAAATCATCGCCCGTAGAGCCAAGGTCAGCGCCACCCTCAGCATGCTGCTATGCGCCGGGCTAATGCTGGTGATGCTCGACCACGGCTGGCCGATCTACCTGGCCATTGCCGGCATGAGCCTGGGTAATCTGTGGATCTGGTCACGACCGGAAACTGTGCCGCAGACGTCCTGATCCACCGCCCCCTCGCCACAACTTTCGGGGGTAACCCCCGTAGGAGCGAGGCTTGCCCGCGATCAACGATGAGCGGGCTGGTCTGATACACCGCAACGCCCATTTCGCGGGCAAGCCTCGCGCCTACAGATACCCGCGCAGCTTTTGATCTTTTGATCATTAATCTATGATTCCCCCTCTTCCGGAGGGCCTTTGATGACTGATTTTCTGACGTCCATTCATGCTGCACTTGGCTTGCCGCAACCCCCTGAAACCATCCGTTTCACCTCCCTCGGCGCCCTGCCCTCGGCGTTTGCCGTCACCGATCTGGCTGCTGCCAGCATCGCTGCCGCAGGCCTTGCCGTTGCCGAACTGCTTCGCAGCCAGACTGGCCGCTTGCCCGCGCTGGAAGTCGACCGGCGTCTGGCGTCGTTCTGGTTCGCCACCTCACTGCGTCCAGTCGGCTGGAGCGTCCCGCCACTGTGGGACCCGATAGCCGGTGACTACGCCACCCGCGACGGCTGGATCCGTCTGCACACCAATGCACCGCATCACCGCGCCAGCGCCGAACGCGTCCTGGGCCAGTGCGCTGATCGGGCGGCGATGGCCGCCAAGGTCGAACAATGGGGAAAAACCGAGCTGGAACAAGCGCTCGTCGACGCCGGAGGCTGCGCCGCCGAAATGCGCTCCTGGGCGCAATGGCAAGTGCATCCCCAAGGTGTGGCGGTGAATGCCGAGCCGCTGATCCATTTCGCACCGAGCAGCCGTGAAGCCGCAGAAAAATGGCAAGGTTCGGTGGCGCAACCACTGGCCGGGATCAAGGTATTGGACTTGACCCGCGTGCTCGCAGGCCCGATTGCCAGCCGCTTCCTCGCCGGGCTTGGCGCCGATGTGCTGCGCATCGATCCGCCGGATTGGGATGAGCCCGGTGTTGTACCAGAGGTGACCTTGGGCAAACGTTGTGCCCGACTGAATCTCCATGACAGCGTCGATCGCGCCGTATTCGAAAGTCTATTGGGAAAGGCCGACATCCTCCTCCACGGCTACCGCGCCGACGCACTGGAACGTCTCGGTTACGGGCAGATTGAACGCCAGAACATCGCTCCTGGCCTGATTGATGTCTGCCTCAACGCCTACGGTTGGAGTGGCCCCTGGCAAAACCGCCGGGGTTTCGACAGCCTGGTACAGATGAGCAGCGGAATTGCCGACGCTGGCATGCTCTGGAAAAAGACCGACAGACCCACGCCGTTGCCGGTCCAGGCACTGGACCATGGGACCGGTTACCTGATGGCCGCCAGCGCGATTCGCGCGCTGACAGAACGCTTGAATCATGGCCACGGCAGCTCGGCCCGATTGTCATTGGCGCGCACCGCGAAGTTGTTGGTGGAGCATGGGCCTGGCAACGCGCAAGAGCCTCTGCGGGCAGAAGATGCAGAGGATCAAGGCATGCTGGTCGAGCAGACAACCTGGGGGCCGGCCCATCGCCTGCAAGTGCCGTTGAAGATTACCGGCTCACCATTGCAGTGGGCATCTCCAGCCTGTGAGTCAGGTTCACATCGGGCGAAATGGTGGTGATTTTAAAGTGACTTTCTCGAGCAAGCCCGCTTGTACAGGCACAGCAGCAGTCCGGATCCGAAGGTCAGTGTCGAGGCATTGCAAGGTTTGACTGCCAGGCCAGAGATCCGTTGAACGGCAATCGATGATCAGCTGAGCGACGTCCAAAGATGCTGTGCCGCATAGGCCCGCCACGGCCGCCAGGCTTCGGCTCGCAATAATAGATGTCGGGCCGTGACCGGCTTGCCTTCGAGGGCCGCCAAGGCATTGATCAACCCCACATCGCCCGATGCAAACGCATCGGGCTCGCGCAACTGGCGGATGGCAATGTACTGCGCCGTCCAGTCACCAATACCGGGTAACTCCAGCAATCTCGCCACACTGTCCTGCAGGCTGGCCTTGGGTTCGAATATCTGCGGATCATCCAGCAAGGCCTGCGCGACCCCAGACAACGTCCTGCCACGACTTTTGGGCATCCCCAATGCAGCGAGATCAGCTGCGGCCATGACCGCCGGCTCCGGGAAGACATGGGTCAACCCCGGCAGTTTCGGGTTCAGTGCGCGCAGCGGCTCGCCATACTGCGCCACCAGCTTACCTGCCAGTTTAATCGCCGCGCCGATGGTGATCTGCTGGCCCAACACCGCCCGGATCGCCAACTCCAGAGCGTCCCATGCTCCAGGTACGCGCAGCCCCGGGCGAGCGGCCGTCAACCGGCCCATCAACGGGTCACGCGCCAATTGCTGATTGATCATCCGCGGCTCAGCCGCCAAATCAAACATGCGCTGCAATCGCCCCAGAATCTGCGGCATAGAGGCCCGGTCCGCAAAACGCACCGTCACCTCAAGTGCATCTCCCGTCCCCGGTTGCACGCTGAGCGTGCCATGAACACCTTTCAGGCTGATGCTGCGTGAATACGCGCCATCGGCCACGGTCTCCAACCCGGCAATCGACCGTGCAGCGAGGAAACCGAACATCGCCGACCAGTCATACGGCGGCCGGTAAGGCAGAAAAAGTGTCACTTCTTCTGCACTGCAAACATCGCGCTCAGTCACAACGAAAAGATCCTGCTGCCGATCATCGAACCCACTACCAGAGCGATTAACGGGCTGAGTCGAAGCTCTTGCGTCGGCTGGGTCATTTTTACCTCGGCGTTCAAGTGTTTTCAAACGAGCGAAACTACAGCACGTATTCATCCAACTAAATAATCACAGGGTAATAACGTTTATCAGGTAACGCCACAAACCCTGTCTTGCTTAGAACTAATGATTCTATGCGCCAGCCATCGCTTTGCAGTTCTGTGGTGTGTTGCTGATAAATCAATCACCCAGCGGAAATCGCTATCAGACAGCGCACATTTGAAAAAACGGACTAAGTTCATATTTCCAGGCAGTTGAATCCATTCAGCTTTCATATTAGCCACAGCCTCTGGAAAAGGCTTCCACAGCATCCACTGTCATACCGTTGAAATAACCATAAACCGTTCATAAACAATGAAATGTACCCATGCACCGATCCACCTCAGTTATTGGGTTACTTCGTCCTGCCGTTCAGTACCCCTGGATATTTCTCCCCGATCTTCGGCGAAGGCAACACTGTGGCTGCCGTCATCCGGCCAATATCGCCCTGGAGCAAGCGCAATACCCTATGCACACGATCAAGGCGATCCTGCGTCGCGGTGAAGCCTTGACCGCAGCAGGCAGGCCCCAAAGTCCAGGCTGCCTGCAAGTTCGCCCACAACACTGGCAAAGTCGCGGTGATCGGTTCACTCTCGGACATCGACGCGATCGTCCAGGGCAGGCCGGTACTCACATCAGCACGGCGAAACCCGGGATCAGCGACTACCGAGAAGCTTGCTGCAAGAATTTCGAGGGCAGACCGGCGGTCTGCCCTTTTTCAGCCTTGAAGGAGAGACACCCATGGCCATATTCGAACCCGGGCATTTGCACATCGAGCGCCACGCGCTGCAAAAAGGCGACGTCAGCTATGACCTGTGTATCGACTATGAAGTGGTCCAGGATCCCAAGGAAGGCATAGGCATGCTCTTCACCCTGCACGGGACTGTCGAGGGTAAGGAGCTCAAGGAGTCGTTTTTTCTGCCCAAGGACCAGGCCTTCGATTTTGCTCGCCACGCCACCCATATCGCACAGAAATACGGCATGCCCAAGACCGCCAACATCATCTCGATGCACAAATACTACGACGAGATGTTCGAGGACGTGCGCAAGCAACTCGGTGTCAAATCCGGTGACCCGGTCAAGCCGGAGCATCTGGAGTAAACCTGCTCCGAAATTATCGGCGCAAGGGACATCCACCCCTCACCCTTGGGGAGAGGGCTGGGGTGTGTAGTGGTTTTCGAAACCGACGATAATTTCGACATTTCACCAACTACCCTCCTCCAAGGCATACTTGCCACCCCTCGCATTGCAGAACCGTCAACCGCCCCATGCGTATCCACGTCAGTTTCATCGACCGCGTCGGCATCACCCAGGAAGTCCTGGCCTTGCTCGGCGGGCGAAATCTCAATCTGGATGCGGTGGAAATGGTTCCACCCAACGTCTACATCGACGCCCCGACGTTGAGCCCGCAGGTGCTGGAAGAGCTACGTGATGCACTGTTCAGCGTGCGTGGCGTGCAAGCGGTGACAGTGGTCGACATCCTCCCCGGCCAGCGCCGTCATCTGCAGCTTGACGCTTTGCTCGCGGCGATGACCGACCCGGTGCTGGCTCTGGACAGCGCTGGCAACGTCCTGCTGGCCAACCCGGCGCTCGTTGCCTTGTACGGCCGCGAACCGGCCGGGGAAAGTATCACCGAACTGTTTGCCGATCCGACGCTGCTGGATGCGTTGCTCGAACATGGCTTCCGTCTGCCATTGCGCGAAATCACCGTCAATGGCCAGACCCTGTTGCTCGACGCCACACCGATCACCGACGCCGGGGCTCTGCTGACGCTGTACCAGCCCAATCGCATCGGTGAACGCCTGTCCGCGCTGCATCACGACCATGCCGAAGGCTTCGACGCACTGCTCGGCGAGTCCCCGGCGATCCGTACCCTCAAGGCCCGCGCCCAGCGGGTGGCGGCCCTCGACGCACCGTTGTTGATCCAGGGCGAAACCGGTACTGGCAAAGAGCTGGTGGCCCGCGCCTGTCACGCCATCAGTGCACGCCACAGTTCGCCGTTTCTGGCGCTGAACTGTGCGGCACTCCCGGAAAACCTCGCCGAAAGTGAGCTGTTTGGCTACGCCCCCGGCGCCTTTACCGGCGCCCAGCGCGGCGGCAAGCCGGGGCTGATGGAACTGGCCAACCAGGGCACGGTGTTTCTCGACGAAATCGGCGAGATGTCGCCCTATCTGCAAGCCAAGCTGCTGCGTTTTCTCAACGACGGCAGCTTCCGCCGGGTTGGTGGTGATCGTGAGGTCAGGGTCAATGTGCGGATCCTCAGCGCCACCCACCGCGATCTGGAAAAAATGGTCAGCGAAGGCAGCTTTCGTGAAGACCTGTTCTATCGCCTGAACGTGCTGAATGTCGAAGTCCCGCCGCTGCGCGAACGCGGCCAGGACATTCTGCTGTTGGCGCGCTACTTCATGCAGCAGGCCTGTGCGCAGATTCAGCGTCCGGTCTGTCGCCTGGCTCCCGGCACTTATCCGGCGCTGCTGGGTAACCGTTGGCCGGGCAATGTCCGGCAATTGCAGAACGTGATCTTCCGCGCCGCAGCGATCTGCGAAAGCACGCTGGTGGACATCGGTGATCTGGACATCGCTGGCACTTCCGTGGCGCGCCAGAGCGACACCGAAGTCGACAGCCTGGAACAGGCCATGGAAGAGTTCGAGAAAACCCTGCTGGAAAAACTCTACGTCAATTACCCCTCGACCCGCCAACTGGCCAGCCGCCTGCAAACCTCCCACACCGCCATCGCCCATCGTTTGCGCAAATACGGCATTCCCGGCAAGGTCTGAAGCCATCTGCGCCCTGTAGGAGCGAGGCTTTCCCGCGATTCAGACAATAAGGTGCGCCAGACGTACCGCGTTATCGTTCATCGCGAGCAAGCCTCGCTCCTACGAAGGACGACGCATCAAAAACGACCTCCACCTGTACTGAAAGCGCTACAGTGGAATGATATCGATACACCCCTCGGTAATCTCCGCCATGCAAGGCTTTGATCCTCATAGGCTTTTTTCTTCGCCTTCCGCTGTAGCGATTTCGCTACAGCTATGGATTTATTTGCCCACTCAAAAACACCCAAGCAATTGATTTATAAAGAATAAAAAACATTGGCCGCAATTTTGCTAAGCAATTGCTCATTCAGCTCTGCCCTGCACGAGCATTCAATCGCGTCTACCAGACGAGTCTGGCCCCTGAGGAGTTTCCATGAGCGAGTTGCGTTTTACTGAAGATCACGAATGGCTGCGCACCGAAGCTGACGGCAGCGTTACAGTCGGCATCACCGCCTTCGCACAGAACGCCTTGGGCGACGTGGTCTATGTGCAACTGCCAGAACTGCAGTCCTACGACAAAGGCGCCGAAGCCGCCACCGTCGAATCGGTAAAGGCTGCCAGCGGCGTTTACATGCCATTGGACGGTGAAGTGGTTGAAACCAACCCGGCCCTCAACGACAGCCCTGAACTGGTCAACGAAGATCCGCTGGGCGAAGGCTGGTTCTTCCGCTTCAAGCCGACCGACGCCTCGGCTGTCGCCAACCTGCTGGATCAAGACGCCTACGACCGTCTGATCAAAGCCAACGCCGAAGCCTGAGGAATAGCGCCATGACTCAAGTCAACCTGAGCACCGCCAACGAATTCATCGCGCGCCACATCGGCCCGCGTCAGGACGACGAGCAAGCCATGCTCAACAGCCTGGGCTTCGACTCCCTGGAAGCCCTGAGCGCCAGCGTCATCCCCGACAGCATCAAGGGCACCAGCGTGCTCGACCTGGGCGCCGGCCTTAGCGAAGCCGACGCCCTGGCCTCGATCAAGGCCATCGCCGCCAAAAACCAGCTGTTCAAGACCTACATCGGCCAGGGCTACTACAACTGCCATACGCCATCGCCGATCCTGCGCAACCTGCTGGAAAACCCGGCCTGGTACACCGCCTACACCCCGTATCAACCAGAGATTTCCCAGGGTCGCCTGGAAGCGCTGCTGAACTTCCAGACGCTGATCAGCGACCTCAGCGGCCTGCCGATCGCCAACGCCTCGCTGCTCGATGAAGCCACCGCCGCTGCCGAAGCCATGACCTTCTGCAAACGCTTGAGCAAGAACAAGGGCAGCCACGCCTTCTTCGCCTCCCGCCACTGCCACCCGCAAACCCTCGACGTACTGCGCACCCGTGCCGAGCCGTTGGGCATCGAGGTGGTGGTCGGCGACGAACGCGAGCTGACCGACGTCAGTGCGTTCTTCGGCGCCCTGCTGCAATACCCGGCCAGCAACGGCGACCTGTTCGACTACCGCGAACTGACCGAACGCTTCCACGCCGCCAACGCCCTGGT
>NZ_JBWKVA010000030.1:0-76779 GCF_059421425.1 Pseudomonas sp. GW821-FHT02H09 | reverse complement strand
CAGAGCGTCACGGGCTGCATTCCCACGCAGAGCGTGGGAACGATCATTGGCAGATCTGACACCCAGTAATCAAAAAAAAGGGCGCCTCTGAGGTTAATGCCAGTCAGTTAAGGAATTTTTGGCTTCGCGCATTCCCCCGTAGCAGCTGCCGAAGGCTGCGTTCGAGTGCGCAGCACTCGTAAAATGGCAAACTTCGTCCTTTCAGGAGGACCGTATATCGCCTATTTGCGACTGCTTTGCAGCCGGACGCAGCCTTCGGCAGCTGCTACAGCAATAGGGCAAGCCCGCTCCTGCAACAAACCGCTATCCTTGGCCTCACCTCCCTCCAAACGAGTGTTCCCATGCTTGAGGTGCAAGGCGTGTTCAAGAGCTATGCAACACCGCAAGGTCCGTTGGCGGTGTTGCAGGGTGTCGACTTGCAGCTGCAACACGGCACCAGCCTGGCGCTGATGGGCGAGTCGGGCAGTGGCAAGAGCACGTTGCTGCATCTGATTGCCGGGCTGGACAAGGTTGATCGCGGCAGTATCCGGATCGGCGAGCAGCGTCTCGATCAGATGAGCGAAGCGCAACTGGCGAACTGGCGCCGCACTGAGGTGGGCCTGGTGTTCCAGCAATTCAACCTGATCAGCAGCCTGCGGGTCGAAGACAACCTGGCCTTTCAGGCGCGCCTGGCCGGGCGTTATGAGCCGGTCTGGCAAGGGCAGTTGATCGAGCGGTTGGGGTTGGGCGACTTGCTCAGGCGTTACCCCGAACAACTTTCTGGCGGTCAGCAACAACGGGTGGCGCTGGGACGTGCACTGGCTTCGCGCCCCGGTTTGCTGCTGGCGGATGAACCCACCGGCAGCCTCGACGAAACCACCAGTGATGAAGTGCTGAAACTGCTCCTGGAGCTGCTCGACGACAGCCCGACCAGTCTGCTGATGGTCACCCACAGCCCAAGGATCGCGGCCCGTCTGGCGCAAAGAGTGATGCTGCATAACGGGCGTCTGGCCGGCGTGGAGGGGCGCTGAGGTGCGGCTTTTTTATGGGACATTGCGCGCGCTGCTGAGCCACTGGCGGCAGCACCCGGTGCAGTTTTTCAGCGTGCTGACCGGTCTCTGGCTGGCCACCGGCCTGTTGACCGGCGTGCAAGCGCTGAACAGTCAGGCCCGCGAAAGTTACGCGCGGGCCAGCCAGTTGATTGGCGGCGAACCCCAGGCCAGCCTGACTGCGCCCAATGGTGCGAGCTTTTCCCAAGCCTTGTTCATCAGCCTGCGCCGCGCCGGTTGGCCGGTGTCGCCGGTGTTGCAGGCGCGCCTGACGCTCAAGGGGCATGAAGATCAACGTCTGCAATTGATGGGGATCGAGCCGCTGTCGCTACCGGCCGGGTCTGCAGTGGCCGGGCAAGCGCTGCAGATGGCGCGGATTGTCGATTTCTTCAGCGCTCCGGGCAGCACCTGGATTGCTCCGCAAACCTTGCAGGTATTGGGTTATCGCGAAGGCGAACAACCGTTCGCGGCGAATGGGCAACGCTTGCCGCCGCTGCACAGCCAGGCCGACATGGCGCCCGGTGTGCTGCTGGTGGATATCGGTTTCGCACAACAGGTGTTGGGCATGCCGCAGCAGCTCTCGCGCCTGCTGCTGCCCAAGGATTTCGCGGCGACGCAGCCGGTGCTGCCTGAAGACCTTGCCCGGCAGTTAGTGCTCAAACGCAGTGGCGAAGAAAACAACCTGTCGCGCCTCACCGAAAGCTTTCACCTGAACCTCGATGCCTTGGGCTTTTTGTCCTTCGTGGTGGGCCTGTTTATCGTGCATGCCGCCATCGGCCTGGCGCTGGAGCAACGCCGCGGATTGATGAGAACCCTGCGGGCCTGCGGAGTCAGTGCGCGCATGCTGATCTTCAGTCTGAGCATGGAGCTGGGTTGCCTGGCGTTGCTGGGCGGTATCGCCGGAGTTGCCAGCGGTTATCTGCTGGCCGGGATGCTGTTGCCGGATGTCGCTGCCAGCCTGCGCGGGTTGTATGGTGCCGAAGTGGCGGGGCAGTTGAGCCTGAGCCCGCTCTGGTGGTTGAGTGGTGTGGGGGTGAGTCTGCTCGGTGCGTTGCTGGCCGGCGCCAACAGTTTGCTGCGCGCGGCACGTTTGCCATTGCTCGCACTGGCCAACCCGCAAGCCTGGCACCAGGCCCATGCCCGCTGGCTGCGACGCCAGGGCTGGGTGGCGGCGATGGCCGGTGGGGTCGCGGTAGTGGCCTTGTTGCTGGGCGACAGTTTGACCAGCGGGTTTGTGCTGATGGCTTCTCTGTTCCTGGCGGCGGCATTGAGCTTGCCAGTGCTGCTCAATGCGCTGCTGAGTGGCGTACTCAGGCGCAATCGCTCGGTGCTGGGCCAGTGGTTTATTGCCGATTGCCGCCAGCAATTGCCGGCCTTGAGTCTGGCATTGATGGCGCTGTTGTTGGCGCTGGCCGCCAACATTGGCGCCGGCAGCATGACCGCAGGCTTTCGCCAGACCTTCAGTGACTGGCTCGAGCAACGTCTGACCGCCGAGCTGTACGTCAACCCGCAAAGTCCGGGGCAGGCGCGTGAGATTCAGGCGTGGCTGGGCCAGCAGCCGCAGGTCTCTGCGCTATTGCCCAGCTGGCAGGTGTCGATCCAGTTGCAGGGCTGGCCCGCGGATTTGTATGGCGTCATCGATCACCCGACGTATCGCCAGCACTGGCCATTGCTGCAAGTGCTGGGGGACAAACCCTGGGATCAGTTGGCCACAGACGACACGCTGATGCTCAGTGAACAATTGGCCCGGCGACTGAAGGTGCAATTAGGCGATCGGCTGACGATTCCAACGCCGCAAGGCCAATGGTCGCCGCGCATCGTCGGGATTTATGCCGACTATGGCAATCCCAAAGGCCATTTACTGGTCAACGCTGAACACCTGCAGCGCTTTTGGCCGCAACTGGCGCCGAGTCGTTTCAACGTGCGCATTGACCCTGCGTCCGCGCCGTCGTTGGTGCGCGCTCTGCAAGCGCGCTTTGCGCTGGACGACAACCGCATCGTCGAGCAGACGCAACTCAAGGGTTGGTCCACGCAAGTGTTCGAACGCACCTTTGCTGCCACCGCAGCGCTCAACAGTTTGACGCTGGGGGTTGCTGGCGTTGCGTTGTTTATCAGCCTGCTGACCCAGAGCCAGAGTCGTCTCGGGCAACTGGCGCCGTTATGGGCCTTGGGCGTAACCCGGCGTCAATTGATGCTGCTCAACCTGGGGCAGACCTGGTTATTGGCGGTGTTGACCTTACTGCTGGCGTTGCCATTGGGGATGGTGTTGGCGTGGTGCCTGAACGCGGTGATCAACGTTCAGGCGTTTGGCTGGCGTCTGCCGCTGCGGATCTTCCCGTTGCAACTGTTGCAATTGATGGCCCTGGCGCTGTTGGCGACGTTGCTGGCATCGGCCTGGCCGCTGTTCAAGCTCTACCGCACCCGACCGGCCGATCTGCTCAGGACCTTTGCCCGTGAAGACTAAGTGGCTGCGGCTCGGTGTGCTGCTCTTGGCGCTGTGGCAATTGAGCGGCTGCGATGACGCGGCGCAAAAAAACACCGACAGTTTTGCCGGGCTGGGCAATGAGGCGGCGGCTTTTACGCCCGTGATTCCCGGTAGACCGTTCATCTTTCCGGCAGATCACGGGCCTCACGATGGCTTTCGCATCGAGTGGTGGTACGTCACCGCCAACCTCAAGGACGATCAGGGACGCCGTTTCGGTGCGCAATGGACCTTGTTTCGCAATGCGCTGAACGCCGCCCCCGATCAACCTGGTTGGGGCAACCAGACGATCTGGCTGGGCCACGCGGCGGTGACTTCGGCCAGTCAGCATCACGCGGCCGAACGCTACGCTCGCGGCGGCGTCGGGCAAGCCGGAGTGAATGCTACGCCGTTCACTGCCTGGATCGATGACTGGAGTTTTGCCAGCCAGTCAGGCACCGAAAATCCCTTGGCCGATTTGCAACTGCATGCCCGTGGACAAGGCTTCAGCTATCAATTGCGCCTGACGTCGAGCAAACCCCTGGTGCTGCAAGGCGAGCAGGGTTTCAGCAAAAAATCCGAACAAGGCCAGGCGTCGTATTACTACAGCCAGCCGTTTTTTCAGGCTGCGGGCAGCCTTGAAATCGACGGCAAAGCCTATCAGGTCAGTGGCCCGGCCTGGCTGGACCGCGAGTGGAGCAGTCAACCGTTGACCGCCAGCCAAACCGGTTGGGACTGGTTTTCCCTGCACCTGGATAACGGCGAGCAGGTCATGCTGTTTCGGGTGCGCGAAAAGGACGGAACCTCGTATTTGACCGGGACCTGGATATTTGCCGATGGTCATACGCAACCACTGCGCGGGGGCGACATCAGCCTCACGCCGCTGGTCACCTCTGATGTCGCGGGGCGCAAGATGCCGACCCGTTGGTCGGTCAAGATTCCCGGCAAAGGTCTGGACATCACCACTGTCGCGCTGAATCCCAACGCCTGGATGGCGCTGCGGATTCCTTACTGGGAGGGGCCGGTGCAGTTGAGTGGCAGTCATGCCGGCAGCGGTTATCTGGAAATGACCGGGTATTGAGCTGGAGGGTAGCTGCCTGACTGCCCATGGGCTCGACGCAATACGCTGACACAGTGCTTGTCAGAAATATTGTGACCAGATTTATTCAGATTTTGCTAACGGACAGATCGATCAGGTTCCATTAAAATCTACCCGTTCGCCCAGTGTAATGGCTCTTTACCGGTGCATGGATTGCCAGGCCAGTGCGCTGGGCGAACTCCCTTCTGATCGCTCAGCGACATTCAAGCGCACTCCAGATCCGGCGCGCTTGATCCCATGGAACTCACTCACATCATGTTGATGACCGCACTGTCAGGCCAATGGCGGCAGATTCAGCGCGGCGCAGCACTCCAGGATCGAGCGCCGCTGGGTTTCGGCATACAGCGCCAGCTCATCGATGGTCGAACGGCCGAGGGCCTTCTCGAACTCTTGCTGGTTCGATTGTGAGGCGTAATGGCTTTGCGCGTCGTCACCGAGGTTGGACTGGAAAATGCCCGCCGCACTGACCGGCAAAAAGTCCTCGTATACCAGTGGCTCGAAACGAAGGTAGTGCCCACTGATCAAACCCTCCAACGTCGCCGGCTTCGACAGATCGCCTCCAGCGGCGAGGCCCTTTTCGGTGACGAAGTAGCGGAAGTACGCCAGGCCTTGTTGGCGCATTCCGGCGTAGGTGTCCGGGAATTCGCTGAAATGGGCTTGCAGCAGCGTGTTGTAGCGCTGAGCATTTTCTTCGTTGGGGAAATCCTTCAACTCATCGCGCGCGGCATTCAGCAAGCGGTCGTACAGCGCCCGGCCTGCCGGCGTCAGCGCCGCGCCGCGTTGTTCGATTTCGCCGAAACGGGCGCTGTGGCTGCCGCTGGCCTGGTCCTGATCGACGAAGGCGATAGCCTCTTCCAGCGCCTTGAAGCTGGTCTGGCGTAGCAGAATCGGGCACTCACGGCGTGGCGGGCCTTCGATCACGGCTTTGGGGGTAATGCCGTGTCCGGGCATTTGCGCCTGGACCACATCGATGTCCAGGGTGCGCGGGGTCAGGTGATTGATGTGCGGCCCTTTGAAGGCCACCACGTCGGCGACCAAACGGTGCTGAGCGCTCAGTCGCTGGTATTGCTCGGCAGTGACGGTTGCGCTGTGATGCCAGCGAAACGTCTCCAGCGCCTGTTTGACGAATTCATCGGCGTCTTGTTCGTTGAGCCCGCCCTGGGCTTGGGATTTGTCGATCAGGGTCAGCGCGGTTGGGGTGAAGATCGAGCGCTTGGCCAGGACCGACTGGGCAAACTCGCGCAGCTCGGGATTTTCAATGAGTTCCAGCCTGAGCAACGAGGTGAACACCCGAAACGGGCTGATCTGCAACGACGCCTCATGCACTGCGCGGAACGCGGTGGAGTGCACCGGCACCCCGGCGGGCGTCAGGTCGTAATAGCCGACTGGCTGCATGCCCATCACTGCAAACAAGCGGCTGAGGGTCGCCAGTTCCTGGGCGGTACCGACGCGGATAGCGCCATGGCGCTCCAGGTCCAGGCGTTCGATTTCACCGGTGGCGCGCAGCTGTTGTGCAACGCTGCTGTCGGTGCCCAGCACTTGGGCGTTGGTCTGCGCTACCAGTTCCATCAGCGCTCCGTACAGCGGCACCTCTTCTCGATACATGTCCGACATCGCCCGTGAAAAGCGTTGGCGGATCAGGTCAGGGCTGACGAAGCTCTGGATGCTCATAGACAGAATTCCCGGCGCAGTGAAATCGTGGGTTCAAGGAGGTTTTTCGTTGCCCGATTCTGTTCGGGGCAGGGGGGCACTGGCAAACGAAGTTTCTTCTGAACTTCATTCTGCAAATGACTGCACCCGCGATCCGCATTCCCCCCGTAGCAGCTGCCGAAGGCTGCGTTCGGTCTGGGCCGCATTCGGACGTAGCGGTCGTAAAATCAAGCACTGCGGTGTTACAGGTTAACCGTGGTTGCAGGATTTGCGACCGCTTCGCGGCCGAACGCAGCCTTCGGCAGCTGCTACGGTTCGCGTAACGGCTAAGCCCCCTCGCCACAAATTGACCACCGCGTATTGGCCAGCAAAACCGCTGCCGATGTCATGCCCAGAGCGCTCGCGGGTGCTTGCTCGAGGCGCTGACCGGTGATGGCTATTTGCCGTTCCCCTGATAGACTTTCAGCAAGCCCGCACGTAACAACCGGCGTCTCAGGATCCGTTCAGCAGCACAGAGGAGCTTTGGCCCCTATGCGACACACTGGAGGAAAGGGACTTTCACTGGCCAGGAGGCTGTACACCTCGCGAATGTTGGGCTTTGCCCTGGGCCTCCTTTGCGTGGGAGGCGCGATGTATCCGCTCAATCCATCGCGCTGGGTGTGGGGGCTCATGCTGTTGAACGGCATTCTCTGGCCGCATCTGGGCTATCAATGGGCACGCCGGTCGAAAGTGCCTTACCACGCTGAACACCGCAATATACTGATCGACTCGTTTCTCGGCGGTTTCTGGGTCGCCGCCATGCACTTCAATCCCTTGCCCAGTGCGACCACGCTGTCGATGATGGCGATGAATAATGTCGCCATTGGCGGTATACGCTTTCTGCTGGCCGGTTGTGTCGCTCAGGTTTTGGGTATCGCCACCGCGCTGCTGATTTTTTCACCGGCATTCATTCCCCAAACCAGCCCTGTGCAGCTGTATGCCTGCTTGCCGCTATTGATGCTTTACCCCTTGGTGCTGGGGTGGATCTGTTATCGGCAAGCCGACACGCTGGGGCGGCACAAGCGTGAGTTACTGGCGCTCAGCCGTACCGACAGTCTGACTGGCCTGCTGAACCACGGGGCCTGGAAGGACCAACTGGAAGTCGAGTTTCAGCGTTGTCAGCGCCAGCAGCAAGGCGGGGCCATCGCACTGATTGACATCGATCACTTCAAGGCCATCAATGACACTTACGGCCACGTCGCCGGAGACCTGGTGCTGCGTCAGTTGAGCAAAATTCTCAAGCAAAACCTGCGCGCCAGCGATCAGGCGGGGCGTTATGGTGGCGACGAGTTTTGCGTGATCCTGCCGGACGTGCCGCTGGCCAACGCCGCTCAGGCCATGGATGCCCTGCGTGATCGCTTCGCCTGCCTGGGCTATGAGCAAACCCCGGCGATGAAGGTCAGCCTGAGCATCGGCCTGGCCGCGTTCAACCCGGCGCACAGCGATGCAACCCTTTGGCTCAATGACGCCGACCAGGCGTTGTACGAAGCGAAAACCATGGGCCGTAATCGGGTCATTTGCCGAGCGTATGGCGCGCTGCACCAGGTCCTGCTCAACCCGGTGTGAGGCGGGTTGAATAAAGCGAGCGCTACGGTACGCGGTGAGCCTCAGGCGGCGACGGCTTGTCGCTGATGCGCCGCCAGACGCACGGCGCGGACCGAGTTGCCCGGCTGCAGTTGCAGGCGCTTGGCGGTGAGGCGATCGATCACCAGGTGGCTGCCCACCAGCCGCGCCTTGGCGGCAGTGATGCGGCAGTTCTCGAGGCGGCGGTTGTGGATCAGCCAGACCGGTGCTTCGTCGTCCGGTGTGCCAATGGCCAAGGTCAGCGGCTTGCTGTCGCGCACTGTGCGGATATCTGCGATTTGCGCCTCAATGACTGGCCCGCCGTCAAAGATGTCGATATAGCCCTGATGGGAAAAGCCTTCGGCCTGCAGAATGTTCAGCGCCCGCTCGGTGTTCTTGTGCGCCTTGCCGATCACCGCCTGCGCTTGCTCGCTGAGCAGGCAGGTGTAGAGCGGTTGACGCGGCATCAGCTCGGCGATGAAAGACTTGTTGCCCAGCCCGGACAAGTGATCGGCCTGGCTGAAATCCATCTTGAAGAAGTGCCGGCCCACGCTGTCCCAGAACGGCGAGCAGCCGTATTCGTCGGCGCTGCCGCGCATTTCGGCGATCAGTTTGTCGCCGAACAGGTGCGGGAATTCAGCGACGAACAACAGGCGCGAAATAGACAACAGCCGACCGTTGCTGCCCTTGCGCTGATCGGGCCGCAGGAACAGCGAGCAGACTTCCGATTGACCGGTCATTTCGTTGTTGAGAAACAGCGTCGGTATCTGCCGTTGGATGCCGAGCTCTGGCGACGAATTGACGGTCAAGCCAACCCGGTAGTTGTACCAGGGCTCCCGCAGGCCGACGGCGCCGGCCAGCGCGCTGACACCCACCACTTGCTGATCGTCGTCTTCAAGCACGAACAGGTAGTCCGCGTCGGCGCGCTCGACCTGTTCGGCAAAGGTCCGCTGTGCCCAGCGCAGACGATGGGCCAGGCGCTCCTTGTCGGCCGGCAGGGTAGTGAACCCCGGGCCGGCACGTTGGACCAGCTCCAGCAGCGCGGGCAGGTCGGTGATACGAGCCGGGCGTACGATCATGGTGCAGCTCCTTCGTCGCGCCGAGTCTGGCACGGTGGTGTGGCGCGGTTCAAAGCGCAATCAGCCGGACCTGGCTGCCTTCAGCAAGCTTCAAGACGGCGAGCATTTCTGCGTTCAGGCTGACCGGCTGGCCCGGGGTCCAGTCCAGCTCGACAACAATCGCCCGATAGTTTTCCAGTGAGTCATTGCTCACCAGGTATGCAGCACCGGGGCCAGCCTGCGGGCTGAGACGAGCACTCACCATCTGGCTGTGAGCGATGGAGCGAATGCTCGAGGTCCGGGCAAAAAGCGTGGGACCGCCGTCGAAAATATCGACGTAGCTGTTGGCTTCGAAACCCTCGCGCAGAAGTATGTCCATTGCGTCCTGGCCCGCCGGATGGGCCTGGCCGATGCAGTCCTGGGCGGCCTGCGAAAGCATGGGGACATAGATCGGGTATTGCGGCATCAGCTCGGCCAGAAAGGTCCGGCTCTTCAAACCGCAGAGGCGTTCGGCCTCGGCATAGGGCAGGTCGAAAAAATGCTTGCCAAGCGCATCCCAGAACGGGGATTCGTCGTCTTCATTGCTGTAACCGACGATCTCGCTAATGGTCACCTCGGCAAAGCGCCGGGAATGGGCGGCCATGAATAAAAGGCGCCCGCGTGAGCTCAACTCGGCGAAAGGCGTTTGCGCCAGCGTCGAATCAACATGAAAGCCACACAGCAAGGTCTGCCCGTTCAGGTCATGACACAGCGACAGGGCCGGTACCTCGTGCTGGATGTTCAGTTCATGCGAGGTGCTGGTGAACATCCGGTTGCGCAAGCTGTAAAACGGCTCTGACAAACCAGTGGTCGCGACGATTTCCGAGCAGCCCATCAGACGCTCGTTGGTCGTGTCCTCCAGAACGAACAGGTAGCTTTGGTCACCATGGGTCTGGACATCGCTGGCGAACGAGGTGCTGGACGCGAGAATTTTTCCGTGCAGGCGCCGGGTGTCGTCCGGCAAGGACGTCACGCCCACCAGGCTGTCACGGGCAAGGCGTTGCAAACCGGGCAGGTCGGTTAACTTGACTGGACGTAAGACCAGCATGGATGCACTCCTGTATCAAAGGGTTCAGCGCCGCCTCGCCCGAGGGCGATGAACTTCGATGAACTTGACTATCACTGTCGGTTTCCACGCGTTTCAATGCCTGCCGCTGGAATACTCTGCGGCTGCGTACTTTTTTGCGCTCTTGCTGGCGCTTGGTAATGGTTGCCCGAGACCTGTCCTGGTCTCGGATAACGGCTGGATCCGTGTTAAAGAGCGTCGGGCACTATTTTTCCTCCAGCAAATGAGTGGTGAATTCGGCCCGCAGCGCATCAATGCCCTCCAGACGATCACCGGGATTGGGGGTGTGCAATGACAGACAGGCGATCAGCGCCTCAACCTGGGCCAGCGCCGGGACCAGCGTATCGAATGCCGAAACCGACTCCACGGGAGAGCTGATCACCAGGTCGGCCAATTCACGTAGCGGTGAGGCGTAAATGTCGGTGAACAGCACCACCCGGGCATGCCGGCTCTTGGCCGCACTGGCAACGCGCAGTGCCAGGGACTGATAGCGGCGATAGTCGAAGAGCAGCACGATGTCCTGACGTTGCACCTCGAACAGGCGCTCGGGAAGCTGAGCATTGTCTTCCAGGGCGAAGCAACCGGAACGCAGCAGGCGCAGATGGTTGAGCAGGTAGTTGGCCAGAAAACTGCTGAAGCGTCCGCCGAAGCAATGCACTTGATGGCGTGGCTCGAGCAGCCATTCAACCAGAATGCGCACGTCCTCGGGCTGGGTCAGTGCCTGTGTTTCGAGCAGGGCGCGATGGCTGTCCATCAGATAATGGGTCCAGGCATCGCCTTGTTTGATCTCTGAGCGGGGTTGTAACAGGGCGCTGGGGGAGCGCAGGCGATCATCCATGTCGCTGAGCAAGGCTTCGTGGAAATCGGCGTAACCGTTGAAGCCCAGCTTCTTGACCAGGCGCACGATGGTGGGATCACTGACGCCGGCGCGCTCCGCCAGGCGTGACATCGGGCCCAGCCCATTACGCGGATACTGGTCCAGCAATGCGCGAATGACCTTGCGCTCCGAGGGCGTCAGATCAAGGGCGGGATCTGTGATCAGTTCTCTGAGAGAGGGCATCCAGGCTCCTGCAGGATGGATGTGTCGCTTTTATTTCATAATCCGTTAAAACAGTATTTATGTAGCTTACGTTACATGTCTAGTGAATTTTTGTATGGGGCGAAAAGGCCCAAAATGGGGCGAACGCCCTATCCGAAGGAGGCGGCGGACGTTTCGCTTTCTGTTGTGGGCCAGTTCCCTGAAGGCCCACGAAAACCCCACGAGAGTCCTCACTTGATTCGACAAATTGGGAAAGTGCCTGCGACAAGTGATACAAACGCCTGGACAGCATATCGATTGCCATAACCCGAGTGATTTCCCTTGCAAGCCACCCGCCTGACCCTGATCTGCCACGCCCGAACCGTCGCACAGAAACTGGCGCGTTTTGCGTTGGACGAGTCCCTGGAAATGGATTGGCAAGCGGCGCGGGGCTCGCGAGCCGGGAGCTTTAAACGCTTGCCACAATTGCTCAGCGCGCCGGAGACTCGGGCCAGGCAAACCGCCGAGCTGTTTGGGGCCCGGATGCAGATCGTACCTGCGCTGCGTGATTACGATGTCGGTCGCTGGCAAGGCCTGCGGATCGATGACCTGCAAAAGAATGAACCCGAGGCACTCCAGGCCTGGCTGACCGATACCACCTGTGCGCCCCACGGTGGCGAGTCAGTGGCGCAACTGTGCGAGCGGGTGGCTGATTGGCTCCAGACTTTGCGCAACACGCCGGGGCACGTGGTAGCGATCACTCATCCGTTTGTCATTCGCGCGGCGATTGTTCATGTCATGCAGTGCCCGCCCGCGGCCTTTAATGTGATCGATGTCGAGCCGTTGTCGGCGACCGAGTTGCGGTTTAATGGTCGGTGGCGGCTGCGTTTGCAGGAAAACGGCTCAGAGATGGAGACGATCACCCCATGAAGAAAATCCTGATCATCGGCATCGGTGCCGGTAACCCCGAATACATCACCGTTCAGGCCGTCAATGCGCTGAATCGGGTCGACGTGTTTTTCATCATGGACAAGGGCCAGAGCAAGGTAAAACTCACCGACCTGCGCCGTGACATCTGTGAGCGCTACATCACCGATCACGACTATCGCTTCGTCGAAGCCCACAGCCCCGAACGCGTCCGTGGCGACGTGGACTACAGCGCAAGCGTCCATGATCTGAATCGCGACAAGCAGCAGACTTTCGAGCGGTTGATCACCGGTGAAATGCAGGACAACGAATGTGCAGCGTTTCTGGTGTGGGGCGATCCGGCGCTGTACGACAGCACCATCAGAATTTTGCAGGCGATCCTCGCGAGTGGCCGTTGCACCTTCGATTTCGAGGTCATCCCCGGCATCACCAGCGTCCAGGCGCTGGCGGCACAACATAAAGTGCCGTTGAACAGTATTGGCCGATCAGTCGAAATCACCACCGGGCGCAGGCTTGCTGCCGGGTTGGTCAGCGATGCCGATAGCGTCGTGGTGATGCTCGATGCCGAAGATGCCTATCGGCAGGTTGCCGATCAGGATCTGGATATCTATTGGGGCGCCTACCTGGGTACGCCGGACGAAATCCTGATTGCCGGCAAACTGAAGAATGTTGCCGACGAGATCGAGCGGGTGCGTAAAGCGGCGCGCCAGGCCAATGGCTGGATTATGGATACCTACTTGTTGCGCAAGCCTGAAGGTCCGCAGGACTGAAGGGCGCCCGGACTTGCCGGTGGCGGTCATGTCTTGGGGACGACTGGCATTGCCCGGTGGCTGAACTATAAGAAGTACCAGGGAACGTTTCTGATGCGACGGACCCGCAGGCAGGCGGTGTATTCCTGACGCCGCTTAATCCAGCTCGAAACCCATCGCAGGTATCACCATGCAAACCCGTCTCGGATCCGCTCTCGCGCCGTTTCTGCTCGGTCTTTGCGCCGCTGCCATTCTGGCAGGCTGTGCCGGTTCCCAGGATCGATCCGCCGAAAACCGCCAGGCCTGTGTCAATGCCGGTTACAAGCCCGGCACCGATAGCTTCACTAACTGCATGATGCAATCGGACACCCAGCGCAGTAAGGCCACCGCGGACAGGCAAACCGACAAAAACCAGCCGCCTGACGCCGAGGTGGCGGTCCCGATCCCGGCCCCGGTCTCGAAAGGTTGCCAGACCACCGAAAGCACTGAAGTCAAAGGTGCTGCAACGCAGGCGGGGCAGACCACCAGCACGCGTACCTCATCGGTGTGTGGCGGTCAGTGAAGAGACTGATCATCGCCAGGCCGATTTCTTCTGCGCCCCTACGTACCGCGGAGAGTCAGCCAGAGCTGGGGGCGACGTCGACCATTCAGCGCGCCGTCGAAGCCTTTATTCTGTTTAATCTTCTGGAGAACGGTTCATGGCTCGCGCATCAGAATTCATCGATATCCCGGCTTCGGCCGAACAGGTCTGGCGATTGATTGGCGGCTTCAATTCGCTGCCGGACTGGTTACCCTTCATCCCGAAAAGCGAACTCAGCGATGGCGGCCGCGTGCGCAGCCTGCAAACGCTGGACGGTCTGGTGATCGTCGAGCGCCTGGAGGCCTTCGACAATGCGGCGCGCTCCTATAGCTACTCGATCAGCCAGGCACCGTTTCCGGTCACTGATTACCTGGCCACATTGCGCGTCGAAAACCTGGAAAGCGGGCAGACCTCGCGAGTCACCTGGTCGGGCCGCTTCACGCCGGTTGGCGTGAGCGACGAGGCGGCGGTGGAGCTGTTCACCGGCATCTACCGCGAGGGACTGTCGGCATTGCGGGCCAACTTTCCGGATTGAAGTGTGTTGTTTCAGATCGTTCCCACGCATGTCAGATCGTTCCCACGCTCCGCGTGGTAACGCATCCCGTGACGCTCTGCGTCACAGCCGAAGGCGGACGCGGAGCGTCCATGGCGGCATTCCCACGCGGAGCGTGGGAACGATCAGAAAGCGGGCAGACCTCGCGAGTCACCTGGTCGGGCCGCTTCACACCGGTCGGCGTGAGCGACGAGGCGGCGGTGGAGCTGTTCACCGGCATCTACCGCGAGGGACTGGCGGCATTGCGGGCCAACTTTCCGGATTGAAGTGTGTTGTTTCAGATCGTTCCCACGCATGTCAGATCGTTCCCACGCTCCGCGTGGTAACGCATCCCGTGACGCTCTGCGTCACAGCCGAAGGCGGACGCGGAGCGTCCATGGCGGCATTCCCACGCGGAGCGTGGGAACGATCAGAAGTCCTGCTTCAGGTAGCCGGAGTCGAGATGAACGCCTCGAGTTGCTCGGCATATGCCGTGAAACGACTGACCAGTGGGAACTGCGCAACGTCGACCTGGTCGGCGATCACCAGTTGGGTAAAGCTCCAGGCGACGGCGAGGGTGATGCCGTCCTGTGCGATCGAACCGTCCATTTTCAGCGGCTGTCTGACCAGCTCTCGTTCCAGCTCGGAATACGCCGCCAGCAACTGCCCATGAACACGCTCCAGCCACGGCGCATGTTGTTTCTCGGCAGGTCGCAGGTTCCTCTCGTAATAGATCTGAACCGATTTCTCGTTGGCTGCCATTGCCAGCCCTATCAGCCGCAGGGAACGCAGGCGCTGCTTCAGGTCGGCGGGCATCAGGCTGTTGCCGGGGCCGGCCAACGCCTCCAGATACTCGATGATCAAGTTCGAGTCCATCAGCACTTCGCCGTCGCCCAGAACCAGTGTCGGAGCCTTGACCACCGGATTGATCCGCTGGAATTCTTCGAACCCCCGGAACACCGAAATCGACGCATGTTCGAACGGGATATCCAGGCATTTCAGGGTAATGGCGACGCGTCGAACGTAAGGTGAATCCAGCATTCCGATCAGCTTCATGTACAGCTCCTTGTGATGAGCAACGGTGCGATGACGGGGGCTAATTTAGCGGTAAACCTTCAGGGTTGACCATCCTCTTGAACAGGAAGTTTATGCCCGGGTTGGGGGCCCATTCGCCAGCTATGCTTGCTAATCCAAGGGCTGAGTGAAGCAGGAGGCCTGATATGTCCGCCATTAAAACTGCGCTGGTCCTGGCCGGCGGCGGCAGTCTGGGGGGCTGTTCAGGTCGGCATGTTGCGGGCGCTGGTCGAGGCCGGAGTTTCTTTCGATCTGGTGATCGGCGCGTCGGTGGGGGCCATCAATGGCGCGTATTTCGCGGCCAAACCCAATGCCCGGGGCGTCGCCGAGCTGGCGGACTTCTGGCGAGGCTTGCACAAGGGGGATGTGTTTCCGTTCTCGCTGATCGATACCCTGGCCGCGATCCTGCGGCGTCGAGGTTTTTTGCTGCAGTCTTCGGCGCTGGAGCATTTGGTGCGCCGCGCACTGCCGGTCACGTTGATCGAAGACACCGAGCTGCCCCTGTATATCGTCACCACCAACCTGCTCACTGGCGCCGAAGAACTGCTGTCGAGCGGCAGTGCCGAACAGGCCTTGCTGGCCAGCGCGGCTATCCCTCTGGTGTTTCCTTGCGTGCAAATCGGCGACAAATGGCTGGTTGATGGCGGCGTGGCCAGCAACACGCCGATCGCCAGTGCGGTAGCTCTTGGGGCGACGCGTGTCGTGGTGGTGCCAACCGGGTTCGGTTGCGCCTGTCCGCGCCCGCCGGCCGGTCTGGTGGCGCTGGCGCTACATACCCTGAACCTGATGAGCACGGGGCAACTGGTGCGGGACATTGAGCTGTATTCGCCGCGGGCCGACATCCATGTGGTCGCGCCGCTATGCCCTTTGGGGATTTCGGTGTTCGACTTCAGCCAGACCGATCAGTTGCTGCAACGGGCCTATCAGCAAACCCTGAGCTGGATCGAGAAGGGCGGGCTGGTGCGTACCGGGGTTCCGGGTTCATTACAGGCCCACACTCACCACGCGAAGTAGTCAGCTTGCGCTAATCCTCAAACCCCACCTGCTCGTGAATCTCATCGACCTTCAATTCCAGTCGATAGGCCACGGCGATAAACAGCGCCTGGCACAAGCACAAGGTCGCACTCAGCGAGCGGAAGGCGAACGAGCTGCCCTCATTGACCAGCAGCACCGTATTGGCTCGCTTGGCCAGGGGTGAAAGGTTGCTGTCGGTGATGATCAGGGTTTTCGCCTGATGCAGCTGGGCGATACGCAGGCAGTGCTGGGTTTCCTTGCCGTACGGCGTGAAGCTGATGGCGATCACCAGGTCGTTGGCGCGCACGCTGCGCATCTGTTCGCGATAACTGCCGCCCAGCCCCGAGACCAGGTGAATACGCTTGTTGGTGTGTTGCAGGTTGTAGACCAGGTAATCGGCCACCGCGAATGAACGACGCACGCCGACGACGTAGATATTGTCCGCATTCACCACCAGATCCACGGCTTTGTCGAACGCCTGGTCGTCCAGCTCCAGGCCCAGACGCTCGATGCCTGACAGCGTGGCGTTGACGCATTCGCGCGCCAGATCGCCGCCGCTGGCTTTCTGCGACTTGTTGGCGATCATGCTGCGAATGCGCTGCTGGTAGTTCTGCACCGGCGTGGTTTTGTGGGTATAGGCCTCGCGAAACAGCGCCTGCATCTCACTGAAGCCACTGAAGCCGAAGCGCTGGGAGAAGCGCACGATGGCCGAGGGATGCACTTCGCATTCACGAGCAATGTCGCTGATGCGGTCGACCATGATCCGGTCGCTTTGCTGGCTCATGTAGCTGGCGATGCGTTTGAGCTGGCGCGGCAGGCTTTCGTATTCATCGGTGATCAGCTGCAGCAGACGCTCGGCATTGATCGGGGGGCTGAGGAGGTCGCTCTCGGGCGGACTCTCGGGCGTAGCCGGCTGATCGGTGCGGGACATAAAAAATCCTTCTGGCTTGTTCTTATAGGGACGGCTAGTGAATGCCGGCCCTCGACAATAGGTTGGCTGTGCGCAGTCTACAGGGTAGGCGCAAATAAAATCTTGAGTGTGAAGTCAAGTGATGGATTGCTGAATCGATCCACTGTGTCTGGATCAGTCCTGGAAAAGCTTATTGGAAAAAATATTCCATGTAAAAAATTTATAGAATAAATATTGATTGGCGCCGCGAGACGTTTTAGTCTGGCCCCACACCAAGAGTGTTCGGCGCCTCCACAGCGGCGAACGCAGGCTGATAAAAATAACAGGAGCCAGCATGGGCCAGACTCGTTTTGCCAGTGGGCGTCAATTGGATCTGATCTGCCTCGGGCGCCTTGGCGTCGACCTCTACGCACAGCAAGTGGGTGCGCGGCTGGAGGATGTCAGCAGTTTCGCCAAATACCTGGGGGGGTCATCGGCGAACATCGCCTTTGGTACCGCACGCCTGGGCCTTAAATCGGCGATGTTGAGCCGGGTAGGGGACGACCATATGGGTCGTTTTCTGCTCGAGTCCCTGGCCCGCGAAGGCTGCGACATCAGCGGTATCAAAATCGATCCTGAACGCTTGACCGCCATGGTTTTGCTGGGTCTCAAGGACCGCGAAACCTTTCCCCTGGTTTTCTACCGCGAAAACTGCGCCGACATGGCGTTGCGCGCTGAAGACATCCAGGAATCCTTCATCGCGTCCAGCAAAGCCTTGCTGATCACCGGCACGCATTTCTCCACGGACGGCGTGTACAAGGCGAGCATCCAGGCGCTGGAATATGCCCGCAAGCACAACGTCAAACGGGTTCTCGACATCGACTACCGCCCGGTGCTCTGGGGCCTGGCCGGCAAGGCTGACGGCGAAACCCGTTTCGTCGCCGACCAGAAGGTCAGCCAGCATGTGCAGAAAATTCTCCCCGGCTTTGACCTGATTGTCGGCACTGAAGAAGAGTTTCTGATTGCCGGCGGCAGCGAAGACCTGCTCACTGCGCTACGCACGGTGCGTTCGCTGACTGCCGCAACCCTGGTGGTCAAGCTTGGTCCGCAAGGTTGCACGGTGATTCACGGGGTGATCCCGGTGCGTCTCGAAGACGGCGCGATCTATCCCGGTGTACAGGTCGAAGTACTCAACGTGCTTGGGGCCGGCGATGCCTTTATGTCGGGCTTCCTCAGCGGTTGGCTGGAGGATGCGAACGACGAGCGTTGCTGCCAGTTGGCCAATGCCTGCGGCGGTCTGGTGGTGTCGCGGCATGCCTGTGCCCCGGCGATGCCGACCCCTGCCGAACTGGATTACCTGTTCAACAGCCCGGTGCCGATTACCCGACCCGATCAGGACATGGTGCTGCAACGCCTGCACCAGGTCAGTGTGCCGCGCAAAGCCTGGAAGCAACTGTTTATCTTCGCCTTCGACCATCGCGGGCAACTGGTCGAACTGGCGCAAAAGGGCGGCCGTGACCTCAACAGCATTGGCCAACTCAAGCAGTTGTTCATCAAAGCCGTGGAGCGGGTCGAGGCCGATTTGCGCAAGCAAGGTATTGAAGCGGATGTCGGGCTGTTGGCCGATCAGCGCTTTGGTCAGGATTCGTTGAACGCCGCCACCGGTCGCGGCTGGTGGGTCGCGCGTCCGGTGGAAGTCCAGGGTTCGCGGCCATTGGCTTTCGAGCACGGTCGTTCGATCGGCAGCAACCTGATCGCCTGGCCTCAGGAGCAGATCATCAAATGCCTGGTGCAATTCCATCCTGACGACGAGCCGATGCTGCGTCTGGAACAGGAAGCGCAAATCAAGGGCCTGTATCAGGCGGCGCAAGTCAGCGGCCATGAATTGCTGCTGGAAATCATCCCGCCCAAAGATCATCCCTCGCCTCATCCGGACGTGCTCTATCGCGCCATCAAGCGCCTGTACAACCTCGGCATCTTCCCGGCCTGGTGGAAGATCGAAGCGCAAAGTGCTGCCGAATGGGAGCAACTCGATGCACTGATTCAAGAGCGCGATCCTTACTGCCGGGGCGTGGTGCTGCTGGGCCTGAATGCGCCGGCCGCAGCCCTTGCCGAAGGTTTTCAGCAGGCCAGTCAGAGCAAGACCTGCCGTGGCTTTGCTGTCGGCCGGACGATTTTTCAGGAACCCAGCCGGGCCTGGATGGCCGGTGAAATCGATGATGAAGCGCTGATCCAGCGGGTGCAGGGCACCTTTGTCGAATTGATCGAAGCCTGGTGCGCTGCTCGCGCTTGAAACTGATTTGTGTGTGGACACTGGACCTGTGGGAGCGAGCTTGCTCGCGATGACGGCGGCACATTCAACATCAATGTGATCGTCATACCGCTATCGCGAGCAAGCTCGCTCCCACAGGGTTCTGCGCCACATTCAATGGTTAATGTAAAAACAATAAAAGGTGCAGCCATGCCCGCAATCCGAATTGGCATCAACCCGATTTCCTGGAGCAACGACGACCTGCCATCGCTGGGCGGTGAAACGCCGCTGAGCACTGCCTTGAGCGAGGGCAAGGAGATCGGCTACGAAGGTTTCGAGCTCAACGGCAAGTTTCCCAAAGACGCCAAAGGTGTCGGCGATGTGCTGCGGCCCTACGATCTGGCGCTGGTCTCCGGCTGGTACTCCAGCCGTCTGGCCCGGCGTTCGGTGGCCGAGGAAATCGACGCCATCGGCAGTCACGTCGAGCTATTGGCCAGGAACGGCGCGAAGGTGCTGGTCTACGGCGAAGTCGCCGATTCGATTCAGGGCCAGCGCATTCCACTGGTCGAGCGCCCGCGTTTGCATACCGAACAGGCCTGGCAGGAGTACGCCGACAAGCTCACGGAGCTGGCGCGTTTCACCTTGTCCCAGGGCGTGCGCCTGGCGTACCACCACCATATGGGTGCCTACGTCGAATCGCCGACGGACATCGACACGCTGATGAGCCTGACCGGCAGCGAAGTCGGCCTGCTGTTCGATTCGGGTCACTGCTACATGGGCGGCGGCGAACCCCTTGAGGTGCTGCGCAAACATATCGACCGCGTTTGCCATGTGCATTTCAAGGACGTGCGCAAACCGGTGGTGCAGCTGGCGCGCAACAACCTCTGGAGCTTCCCGGACTGCATCATCAACGGCACCTTTACTGTGCCCGGCGACGGCGATATCGACTTTGCCGCGCTGCTCGACGTGCTGCTGGCCGCCGATTATCACGGCTGGCTGGTGGTCGAGGCCGAGCAGGATCCGGCCGTTGCACCGAGTTATGTCTACGCGAAAAAGGGTTACGACACGCTGCGTGGTCTGCTCGATGCCGCCGTATCTAACCGGAGCACTGGAAAATGAGTCTTTTGGTCAAAAGCAAGGCGCACTGCCAGACCATGGTCGAGCTGGGTGCCGGTGAGCTGGAGTACGTCGGGTTCGCCGCCTACCGCTTGAGCCTTGGCGAAACGCTGCCGGTCAGCGCTGGTGATAAAGAACTATGTCTGGTGCTGCTCAGTGGTCGGGTCACGATTCAGGGCGAAGCGCCGGGGCAGGGTGCGTTCAATTGGGACAACATCGGCGACCGGCAGTCGGTGTTCGAGGACAAGTCTCCGTTCGCCGCCTACTTGCCACCGCAGAGTCAGGCGCAAGTGGTCGCCTTGAGCGATGTGCAGATCGCCGTCTGCGCCGCCCCCGGTTCGACCACCAACGGCCTCGGCCCACGGCTGATCAAACCGCAAGACATGAAGCGCAGCGTGCGCGGCAAAGGCGCCAACACCCGTTATGTCTGCGACATCCTGCCAGACACCGAGCCGGCCCATTCGCTGCTGGTGGTGGAGGTGCGTACGCCTTCCGGGCATTCGTCGAGCTACCCGCCGCACAAGCACGACACCGACGACTTGCCGCACCAGAGCTTTCTCGAAGAGACCTATTACCACCAGATCAACCCGCCCCAGGGCTTTGTGTTTCAGCGGGTCTACACCGACGACCGCAGCATCGACCAGGCCATGGCCGTGGAAAACAGTGATTTGGTGGTGGTACCCAAGGGCTATCACCCGGTCAGCGTGCCCTACGGTTACGAGTCGTATTACCTGAACGTGATGGCCGGGCCCAAACGCGTCTGGCAATTCCATAACGACCCGCAGCACAGCTGGCTGCTGGATCTGTAGGCCTTACTGCGCTTTTAACTTTCAGACGGAGAACAAGAACAATGAGTGACGCCCAGGTAATCGGTCATTACATCAACGGCCAGGTGCAGGACAGTGGCAGCGAACGCTTCAGCAATGTCTTCAACCCGGCCACTGGCAGCGTTCAGGCACGGGTCGGACTGGCCAGCCAGAAGACCATCGACGAAGCCGTCGCGTCGGCCTTGAAGGCGTTCCCGTCCTGGTCCGAACAATCGTCCCTGCGTCGCTCGCGAGTGATGTTCAAGTTCAAGGAACTGCTGGATCGTCATCACAATGAGCTGGCGGAAATCATCAGCCGCGAACACGGCAAAGTCTTTTCCGATGCCAAAGGCGAGGTCACTCGCGGCATCGAGATCGTCGAGTACGCCTGCGGTGCGCCGAGCCTGCTCAAGACCGAGTTCAGCGACAACATCGGCGGCGGCATTGATAACTGGAACCTGCGTCAGCCGCTGGGCGTCTGCGCCGGCGTCACCCCGTTCAACTTTCCGGTGATGGTGCCGTTGTGGATGATCCCGATCGCGCTGGTGACCGGTAACTGTTTCATCCTCAAGCCGTCGGAGCGCGACCCTTCGGCCAGTTTGCTGATGGCGCGCCTGCTGACCGAGGCCGGTCTGCCGGACGGCGTGTTCAACGTCGTTCAGGGCGACAAGAGCGCGGTCGATGGTTTGCTGCAACACCCGGACGTCGAGGCGGTTTCCTTTGTCGGTTCGACGCCGATTGCCGAGTACATCCACCAGCAAGCCACCGCGCGTGGCAAACGCGTGCAGGCGCTGGGCGGGGCGAAGAACCACATGATTGTCATGCCCGACGCGGATCTGGATCAAGCCGCCGACGCGTTGATCGGTGCCGCTTATGGTTCGGCCGGTGAGCGCTGTATGGCGATTTCGATTGCCGTGGCGGTGGGCGACGTCGCTGACAAACTGATCGAAAAGCTGCTGCCACGCATCGACCAGCTCAAGGTCGGCAACGGCATGCAGGGCGACAGCGACATGGGGCCGCTGGTCACTGCCGAGCACAAGGCCAAGGTCGAAGGTTTCATCGACGAGGGTGTGGCCCAGGGCGCGCAACTGATTGTTGACGGTCGACACTTCAAAGTGCCGGGTGCAGAGAACGGCTTCTTTGTCGGCGCGACGCTGTTCGACAAGGTCACGACCGAAATGAGCATCTACCAGCAGGAAATCTTCGGTCCGGTACTGGGTATTGTCCGGGTCGCGGATTTCGCCAGCGCCGTGGCACTGATCAACGCTCACGAGTTTGGCAACGGCGTGTCCTGCTTCACCAGCGACGGCGGCATCGCCCGGGCGTTCGCGCGCAGCATCAAGGTTGGCATGGTCGGCATCAACGTACCGATTCCGGTACCGATGGCCTGGCATTCCTTCGGCGGCTGGAAGCGCTCGCTGTTCGGCGACCACCATGCCTACGGCGAAGAAGGCATCCGTTTCTACAGCCGCTACAAAAGCGTGATGCAGCGCTGGCCTGACAGCATCGCCAAAGGCCCGGAATTCAGCATGCCGACTGCCAAGTAATTCAGCGTTTACCCCGAATGCATAACCTTCAATGCGGAGAATAAGAAAAATGAGCCAGCCCCTGCGTTTCGCCCTGAATCGTATGGTTGCCCCACGTTTGTCACTGCCGGACTTCATTGACCTGGCGGTGACCTTGAAAGCCGATGCCATCGAGATCCGCAACGACCTCAAAGGTGTCGAGATCGAAGACGGTACGCCGCCGGCTCGGGTCCGTGAGTTGTGCGCGACCCAAGGGATCAAGGTGCTGTCGATCAACGCGCTGTATCCGTTCGATGTGTGGAACGCCGAACGCCGGGCGCAAACCCTCAAGCTCGCCGCCTATGCCCGTGACTGCGGTGCGGAAGGATTGGTCATGTGCCCGCTCAATGATCGTGCCGATCCGCGCACAGAGGCAGAGCGCAACGCCGGGTTGCGCACGGCACTGAGCGAACTGGCGCCGATCCTGCGCGAGTACGGGATTCTCGGCTTTATCGAACCGCTGGGTTTTGAGGAGTGTTCACTGCGGCGCAAACGCACGGCGGTGGATGCGATCAAGGCGATTGGCGGGCTGGATGTTTTCCGCCTGGTGCATGACACCTTTCACCATCACTTGGCCTGCGAGCATGAATTCTTCCCCGAGCTGACCGGGCTGGTGCACATCTCCGGTGTCGAGGATGCACAAGCACCGCTGGCGACCATTCGCGACGGTCATCGGGTGCTGGTGGGCGAGGCGGACATTTTAGGCAATGCCGCGCAGATCGATACCTTGCTCAGCACCGGCTACAAGGGCTACCTGTCGTTCGAACCCTTCGCCGAAAGCGTGCATGGGCTGGCGGATATCCAGCAGGCGATTGGCGCGAGCATGGATCATTTGAAGCACGCGCTGGCCTGACACGGTTAATGGATTGCCCGGATCTAATGTGGGAGCGGGCTTGCTCGCGATGGGCGCGACACGGTGGCGTCTGGTACATCGACATCGCGAGCAAGCCCGCTCCCACACTTGATCCCGGTCAATCTCTGGATTTGCATTCACACAAGGTGCAAGCATGACTACTACAAGACTGACCATGGCCCAGGCCCTGGTGAAATTCCTCGATAACCAGTACGTCGAGGTGGATGGAGTCGAGAGTAAATTCGTCGCCGGGATATTTACCATTTTCGGTCACGGCAACGTGTTGGGCCTTGGCCAGGCACTGGAGCAGGACAGCGGCGAGCTGGTGGTGCATCAGGGCCGCAACGAACAGGGCATGGCCCACGCGGCCATCGGTTTCGCCAAGCAACACCTGCGGCGCAAGATCTACGCCTGCACTTCTTCGGTCGGGCCGGGCGCTGCGAACATGCTCACCGCCGCGGCAACAGCGACTGCCAACCGTATTCCGTTGCTGTTGTTACCCGGCGATGTCTACGCCAGCCGCCAACCGGATCCGGTACTGCAGCAGATCGAACAGTTTCACGACCTGAGCATCAGCACCAACGATGCGTTCAAGGCCGTGAGCAAATACTGGGACCGGATCAACCGCCCCGAGCAGCTGATGAGCGCAGCGATCCACGCCATGCGGGTGCTCACCGATCCGGCGGAAACCGGCGCGGTGACTCTGGCCTTGCCCCAGGACGTGCAGGGCGAGGCTTACGATTACCCGGATTATTTCCTGCAAAAACGCGTACACCGCATCGACCGCCGACTGGCCACCGAAGCGATGCTCGGTGATGCCCTGGCCTTGCTCAAAGGCAAGCGCACACCGCTGATTATCTGCGGCGGCGGGGTCAAATACTCAGGCGCCAATGCGGCGTTGCAGGCCTTTGCCGAGCGTTTCGATATCCCGTTCGCGGAAACCCAGGCTGGTAAGAGCGCGGTGGTTTCAGCCCATCCGCTGAACGTCGGCGGTATTGGCGAAACCGGTTGCCTGGCGGCAAATCTGCTGGCCAGGGAAGCTGATCTGATTATCGGCATCGGCACCCGTTACACCGACTTCACCACCTCGTCGAAATCACTGTTCCAGCATCCCGAGGTGCAATTTCTCAACCTGAACATCAGCTCCTGCGATGCGCTGAAACTCGACGGCGTGCAGTTGCTGGCCGACGCTAAATCCGGCCTGCAAGCCTTGTCCGATGCGTTGGCGCTAACCGGTTATCGCTCCGCGTGGGGCGATCAACCGCGCCAGGCCAAGGCGCAACTGGACGCCGAGGTCGACCGTGTTTATCAGGTCCAATACCAGACTCAGGACTTCGTCCCGGAAATCAACGACCACATGGACCCGGCGGTACTGCGCGAGTTCATCGAGCTGACGGGCTCGTGCCTGACCCAAAGCCGGGTGCTCGGCGTGCTGAATGAAACCTTGCCCGGTGACGCGGTGATCGTTGCCGCCGCCGGCAGTCTGCCCGGTGACCTGCAACGCAGCTGGCGCAGCAAGGGCGTGAACACCTATCACGTCGAGTACGGCTATTCCTGCATGGGTTACGAGGTGAATGCCGCGCTGGGCGTGAAGCTCGCCGAGCCTGAACGCGAAGTCTATGCGCTGGTGGGGGACGGCTCGTACCTGATGCTGCATTCGGAGCTGGTCACCTCGATCCAGGAGCGACGCAAGATCAACGTGATCCTGCTCGACAACATGACCTTCGGCTGCATCAACAATTTGCAGATGGAACACGGCATGGACAGCTTCGGCACCGAGTTCCGTTTCCGCAACCCTGCTACCGGCAAGCTCGATGGTGGTTTTGTGCCGGTGGATTACGCCATGAGCGCGGCGGCCTATGGCTGCAAAACCTACAAAGTGAACACGGTTGAAGAGCTGCAGGCGGCGCTGGCCGATGCGCGTTTGCAGACGGTGTCGACACTGATCGATATCAAGGTTCTGCCCAAAACAATGATTCACAAATACCTGTCCTGGTGGCGCGTTGGCGTGGCGCAAGTCTCCACCAGCGCACGCACCGATGCGGTAGCCAAAACCCTGAATGAACGACTGGCCAAGGCCCGTCAGTACTGATTGCTCTGGATACAACAACAAACATTCCAATGGAGAACAGACATGTCTTTGCTTTCTAATTCGTTGCGAATCGGCGTCATCGGCACCGGTGCCATCGGTCAGGACCATATCCGTCGTTGCAGCCAGACCTTGCTCAACAGCCAGGTGGTGGCCGTTACCGATATCAATCTTGAGCAGGCGGCCAAGGTTGTCGCCGACTTGAAACTGACCGCCGAGGTCTACCCCGATGGCCATGCGCTGATCAAGGCGCCGGAAGTCGAAGCGATTCTGGTGACGTCCTGGGGCCCGAGCCATGAAGAGTTCGTACTCGCGGCGATTGCCGCCGGCAAACCGGTGTTCTGCGAGAAGCCGCTGGCGGTGACCGCCGAAGGCTGCCGCAAGATCGTCGAGGCCGAAGTAGCCCATGGCAAGCGTCTGGTGCAGGTGGGGTTCATGCGTCCGTACGATCAGGGCTATCGGGCACTCAAGGCGGTGATCGACAGCGGCCAGATCGGCGAACCGCTGATGCTGCATTGCGCGCACCGCAACCCGAGCGTGGGCGAGAACTACAAGACCGACATGGCGATCACCGACACGCTGATCCATGAACTGGACGTGCTGCGCTGGTTGCTGGCCGATGATTATGTGTCGGTCCAGGTGGTGTTCCCGCGCAAGACCAGCAAGGCCCACGCTCACTTGAAGGACCCGCAGATCGTGCTGCTGGAAACCGCCAAGGGCACCCGCATCGACGTCGAGATTTTCGTCAATTGCCAGTACGGCTATGACATCCAGTGCGAAGTGGTCGGCGAGACCGGTATTGCCAAACTGCCTGAGCCATCCCAGGTGCAACTGCGCAGCGGCGCCAAACTCTCCAATGCGATTTTGATGGACTGGAAGGATCGCTTTATCGCCGCGTATGACGTCGAGTTGCAGGCGTTTATCGACGGCGTACGGGCCGGGCAAGTAGGCGGGCCGTCGGCCTGGGATGGCTTTGCGGCGGCGGTGGCGGCGGATGCCTGCGTTGCAGCACAGCAGAGCGGGACGATCGTGAAGGTCGGGTTGCCGGATCGTCCGAAGTTTTACGGCTGACCGATCGTTCCCACGCTCCGCGTGGGAATGCATCCCGTGACGCTCTGCGTCATCTGGCGACGGACGCGGAGCGTCCAAGGCGGCATTCCCACGCAGAGCGTGGGAACGATCAAGCAGCTGGTGAAGGAGAAAAATTATGCGCATCGCACTAGATCCCTACATGTACCGCAACCTGTCCCTGGGCAAGATGGTCGACAAGGTTGCCGAGCTTGGCTACGAACATATCGAACTGTCCCCCCGGGAAGATTTCCTGCCGTTCTACAAGGCGCCACGAGTCGACAAGGCGCGGATCAAGGAATTTCGCAAGGCCCTCAGCGACACCGGCGTGAAACTTTCCTCGCTGTTGCCGATGTACCACTGGGCCGCTGCCGACGAAGGCTTGCGCCAGGCGGCATTGCGCAACTGGAAGCGCGCGATCCAGATCGCCGTGGAAATGGACTGCGAGCTGGTCAATACCGAGTTCACCGGACAATCGGACAACCCGCTGGTTTGTGAGAACCAGTTCATGCGCTCCATGGACGAGCTGATGCCGGTGTTCGAGCGTGAAGGCATCAAGCTCGATATCCAGGCGCACCCTTATGACTTCTGCGAACGCAACAACGAATCGGTAGACATCATTCGCGGTCTGGATCGCGACTGGATCAACTACCTCTACGCAGCGCCGCACACCTTCTTCTACGACGACGGCAAAGGCGACATCGCCTCGATGCTCAAGTACGCCGGCGATAAGCTGACCCACTTGATCATCGCCGACACCTACAACCACAAAGCCTCGTCGGGCCTGCGCTACATCGTCAACCCGCCGGGCGTAACCGCCACCGTGCATCAGCACCTGGACATCGGTCAGGGCGAAGTGGACTGGGAGGCGTTTTTCAGCACCCTGCGCGAGATCAAGTTCGACGGCATTGCCACGGTCTCGGTGTTCGCCTGGGAAGACCGGCCGGATGAGTCCAACCGGATGATGCTGCAGCGGGTCAAAAGCGAACTCTGCCGCTAAGCACGAGTCTCCGTAGCAGCTGGCGAGCCCGCGAGGCTGCGTTCGAGCGCGAAGCGGTCGTAGTCCATCAAACTCGGTGTGCCTGATGCACCGCGATTGCAGGTTTTACGGCTGCTGCGCAACCGAACGCAGGCTCGCGGGCTCGCCAGCTGCTACGCAGACCACCTTCATCATTAAGGAAAACCTTATGCGAATCGGACTTGTCGGTTACGGCCATGGCGGTCGTTTTTTTCATGCTCCGCTGATCAGCAGTTTGCCCGCCGCAACCTTCGTCGGCGTGGTGACCCGCTCGGCCGAACGACGGCTATTGTTGGCGACGGACTATCCCGGCGTTGCGGCTTTCGACTCTATCGGCCAGTTGGTTGAAGCCGGGGTCGATGTGCTGGTGATTTCGACCACCCTGCAAGGGCGTCCGGCGTTAGTGCTGCAAGCTATCGAACACGGTGTGGCGGTGGTCAGCGACAAACCCTTTGCCGCCGACGCGCAGCAAGCAGCCGCGCTGATCGCGGCTGCCGAACGGCAAAAGGTTCCACTGAGCGTCTATCAAAACCGTCGCTGGGATTCGGACTTTCTGACGGTGCGCAAACTTCTGGAGGCCGGTGCGCTGGGGCAGGTCACCCGTTTCGAATCACGGATTGAGCGCTATGCGCCGCAATCGGTGGGTAACGGCAGTGGCGGTGGTTTCCTGCGCGATTTGGGCAGCCATCTGGTGGATCAGGCCATGCAACTGTTCGGGCCGGTGGCGCGGGTTTACGCCGAACTGCAATACGCCAATCAAACGCAAGTATTGGATAGCGGCTTCTTCGTTTCGCTGACCCACACCAACGGGGTGATTTCACATTTGTCGGGCAGCTGTCTGCAGAACAACCCGGCACCGCGTTTTCGGGTCACCGGCACAGCGGGTTGCTACACCGTCGAGGGGCTGGACGGGCAGGAGGCCGCTGCGCTGGCCGGTCTGTCGCCCAAATCCGAGGGCGAGCGCTGGGGCGTTGAAGAGCATCGGCGCTGGGGGTGGTTCGAGCAAGGTGAAGAGCGCGAGCGGATTCCCTCTGAGCGTGGCTGCTGGAACCAGTTCTATTTACAGCTGCAAGAGGCGTTGCAGAGCGCTGGCCCGCTGCCGGTCGACCCTCGCGATGCACTGGCGAGCACCCGTGTTCTAGACGCTGCGCGCCTCAGTTCGCAACAGCATCAAGTGGTCGAACTGGGTGCCGTTTCCATCGATGGAATAAAATCAGAATAAAATTCTAAAATCAGTTGATATAGAAATTATTTTCCAATAAAGTCATTTCCAGGTTGCCGACTATCAACGTTCCGATCTGCCTCAAGCCACTTGAAGCAGTGGAGGACGAACCAACAAAAACAAACAGGTACCGTCGATGAAAACCTTCAGCACTGCTCTGCGTGTTTTACGTACCGCGTTCCAAATGCCCCGCGATCTGCTTCGCGGTCCGCGCCTGTCCATGCCCCTTTCTCTTTCCAGACTCCTGTGCGTCGAGCGCAAGGGCGCGTTGGTGTGCTGCATTCCCGGCGCGCCGATCGTTCGTTTGTCTGCGCAGGTCAGTTGATCCCGGTCCAACGCTTTATCCATAAAACCAACAAGAATGTGGAGACAGAGTTTCATGAAGACCAAGATCCGTTTTACCTCGCTTGCCTTGTCCCTGATGCTTGCCAGCGGTGCTGCCCTCGCTGACATGAAGATTGGCGTGAGCATGTCGCAGTTCGATGACACCTGGCTGACTTACCTGCGTGAATCCATGGACCAGAAAGCCAGGTCCATGCCCGATGGCGTGAAGCTGCAATTCGAAGACGCGCGCAGCGACGTGGTCAAGCAGCTGAGCCAGGTTGAAAGCTTCATCAGCCAGAAAGTCGATGCCATCGTGGTCAACCCGGTGGATACCGCGGCAACCAAAAAGATCACTGAAGCGGCGGTCAAGGCCGGGATTCCGCTGGTCTACGTCAACCGCCGTCCGGATGACCTGAAGCTGCCCAAGGGCGTGATCACTGTAGCGTCCAACGACCTGGAAGCCGGACAGATGCAGATGCAGTACCTGGCCGAAAAAATGAATGGCAAAGGTGACATCGTGATTCTGCTGGGCGACCTGGCCAACAACTCCACCACCAACCGCACCAAAGGCGTCAAAGAGGTGCTGGCCAGGTACCCGAACATCAAGATCGAGCAGGAACAGACCGGTACCTGGTCGCGGGACAAAGGCATGACCCTGGTGAACGACTGGCTGACCCAGGGCCGTAAATTCGACGCTATCGTCTCCAACAACGACGAGATGGCCATCGGCGCCTCCATGGCCCTCAAGCAGGCCGGGGTGGAAAAGGGTAGTGTGCTGATCGCAGGTGTGGACGGTACGCCCGACGGCCTGCGCGCGGTGAAGAAAGGCGATCTGGCGGTATCGGTGTTCCAGGACGCCAAAGGCCAGGCCGTAGGCTCCATCGATGCGGCGGTGAAGATGGCCAGGAACGAGCCGGTGGAGCAGGCCGTGTGGGTACCTTACCGTTTGATCACCCCGGACAACGTCGATCAGTTCAAGTAGCCGGTCCGTTCAATAACAACAATAAGCACGCAAGGTGGCTACGGCGACCTTGCTGATGGAGTACCTGATCATGTTCGCTTCAGCGACTGCTTCGAGCACCCCGTTGGTGGGTATCCAGCCAACTGCGACACTTGTCGATGAGCCGTACCTGCTGGAGATCATCAACGTCAGCAAGGGCTTTCCCGGTGTGGTGGCCTTGTCCGATGTACAACTGCGCGTGCGTCCGGGTTCTGTACTGGCCTTGATGGGCGAGAACGGCGCAGGCAAATCGACCCTGATGAAAATCATTGCCGGCATCTACCAGCCGGACGCTGGTGAACTGCGCCTGCGCGGTAAACCAGTGACCTTCGAGACACCGCTTGCAGCGCTGCAGGCCGGGATCGCGATGATCCACCAGGAACTCAACCTGATGCCGCACATGAGCATTGCCGAGAACATCTGGATCGGCCGCGAGCAGCTCAACGGCTTGCACATGATCGATCACCGGGAAATGCATCGGTGTACGGCGAAACTGCTGGAGCGGCTGCGGATCAACCTCGATCCGGAGGAGCAGGTCGGTAACCTGAGCATCGCCGAGCGGCAGATGGTCGAGATCGCCAAAGCAGTGTCCTACGACTCCGACATCCTGATCATGGACGAACCGACGTCGGCGATTACCGATAAGGAAGTCGCCCACCTGTTCTCGATCATTGCCGACCTCAAGGCTCAGGGTAAGGGCATCATCTATATCACTCACAAAATGAATGAGGTGTTCAGCATCGCCGATGAAGTGGCGGTGTTCCGCGACGGCGCCTACATCGGCCTGCAACGGGCCGACAGTATGGATGGCGACAGCCTGATCTCGATGATGGTCGGCCGTGAATTGAGCCAGTTGTTCCCGGTTCGCGAGAAGCCAATCGGCGATCTGTTGATGTCGGTGCGTGACTTGCGTCTGGACGGCGTTTTCAAGGACGTGTCGTTCGACCTGCATGCCGGTGAGATTCTCGGCATCGCCGGGCTGATGGGGTCGGGGCGGACCAATGTCGCCGAAGCGATTTTCGGCATCACCCCCAGCGACGGTGGTGAAATCAGGCTCGACGGTCAGCCGGTGCGCATCAGCGATCCGCACATGGCCATCGAAAAGGGCTTTGCGTTGTTGACCGAGGATCGCAAGCTCAGCGGCTTGTTCCCGTGCCTGTCAGTGCTGGAAAACATGGAGATGGCGGTGCTGCCGCATTACGTCGGCAACGGCTTTATCCAGCAGAAAGCCCTGCGCGCCCTGTGCGAAGACATGTGCAAGAAACTGCGGGTGAAGACTCCGTCGCTGGAGCAGTGCATCGACACCTTGTCCGGCGGCAATCAACAGAAAGCCTTGCTGGCTCGTTGGCTGATGACCAATCCGCGAATCCTGATTCTCGACGAGCCGACCCGCGGCATCGACGTTGGCGCCAAAGCCGAGATCTACCGATTGATTTCCTGCCTCGCCAGCGAAGGCATGGCGGTGATCATGATTTCTTCGGAACTGCCGGAAGTGCTCGGCATGAGCGACCGGGTCATGGTCATGCACGAGGGCGACCTGATGGGCACCCTCGATCGCAGCGAAGCGACCCAGGAGCGGGTCATGCAACTGGCTTCCGGAATGTCCGTGGTTCATTGACGGTTCAATGCATTTAAACGGTTTGCTGTGGGTGACGAGGGTGCTCGTCGCCGGCAACGCTATAGAAGGGTGAGTGGCTATGAACGCGATACTGGAAAACAAACCCGCGGCAGCGTCGGTCAAGACGCGCCGGCGGCTTCCGACCGAGCTGAGCATTTTCCTGGTGCTGATCGGCATCGGGCTGGTCTTCGAAATGTTTGGCTGGATCGTTCGCGACCAAAGCTTTTTGATGAACTCGCAACGTTTGGTGCTGATGATTCTGCAGGTGTCGATCATTGGCTTGCTGGCGATCGGCGTGACTCAGGTGATCATTACCACGGGCATCGACCTGTCCTCCGGATCGGTGCTGGCGTTGTCGGCGATGATCGCTGCCAGTCTGGCGCAGACCTCGGACTTTGCCCGGGCAGTCTTTCCATCGCTGACTGACTTGCCAGTGTGGATCCCGGTGATCGCCGGGCTCGGGGTCGGGCTGCTGGCGGGGGCGATCAACGGCAGCATCATTGCCATCACCGGGATTCCACCCTTTATTGCCACCCTCGGCATGATGGTCTCGGCTCGCGGTCTGGCGCGCTACTACACCGAGGGGCAGCCGGTGAGCATGCTCTCCGATTCGTACACGGCCATCGGCCACGGCGCGATGCCGGTGATCATCTTTCTGGTGGTGGCGGTGATTTTCCATATTGCCCTGCGCTACACCAAGTACGGCAAATATACCTACGCCATCGGCGGCAACATGCAGGCGGCGCGGACCTCGGGGATCAACGTCAAGCGCCATCTGGTGATTGTCTACAGCATCGCCGGGCTGCTGGCCGGGTTGGCTGGCGTGGTGGCTTCGGCCCGCGCCGCGACCGGGCAGGCGGGGATGGGCATGTCCTACGAGCTGGATGCGATTGCCGCAGCGGTCATCGGTGGCACCAGCCTGGCCGGCGGAGTAGGGCGCATCACCGGCACGGTGATCGGCGCACTGATCCTCGGGGTCATGGCCAGCGGCTTCACCTTCGTGGGGGTCGATGCCTACATTCAGGACATCATCAAAGGCCTGATCATCGTGGTCGCAGTGGTCATCGACCAATACCGCAACAAGCGCAAACTCAAACGCTGAACCTGGTTGGTAAAAAGCGGGGGCCTGTCCTGGTCCCCGTTCTGTAGGAGCAGCCGGTCGACGCTCGATTGCTCGTGATGGGCCGGGGTCGCGCTCGACCAACTCGGTTCATCTGTCGCACCGCGTTATCGTTCATCGCGAGCAATCGAGCGTCGACCGGCTGCTCCTACGGTTAACGCGCAATAAGACATCTCTCAACGTTGATAAAAACATCCTGATAACAATAAAGGGGAGCTTTGCCATGGGCGTTAGAAACACAAAATACTTCTCACCCTGCCTGCTGCTGGCGGCCTTGGGCTGCGTCGGCCAGAGCCATGCGGCGGAGGCATTCTCGGCTGACTCCAAATGGCTGACCGGTGACTGGGGCGGTCTGCGTACCGACTTGCTGGACAAGGGCTATGACTTCCAGCTAGAGCACGGTGGGGAGTTCGCCAGCAACCTCAAGGGCGGCTTCAACAATGACAAGACTGCACGCTGGACCGAGCAGTTCGTGTTTGGCCTGAAAGTCGACCTGCAAAAGGCCATGGGCCTGGAAAACGCGCTGTTCAAGGTCGCGATCACTGAGCGCGACGGCCGCAGCCTGACCAACGACCGGATCACCGACCCACGAGTCGGTGGCTACACCTCGTCCCAGGAAGTCTTCGGTCGTGGCCAGACCTGGCGCCTGACGCAACTGTGGTTGAGCAAGGGCTTCCTGGAGGATGGCGCACTGGACGTGAAGGTTGGCCGCTTTGGTCCGGGCGAGGACTTCAACAGCTTCCCCTGCGATTTCCAGAGCCTGACCTTCTGCGGCTCCCAGGTCGGCAACTGGGCCGGCAGCATCTGGTTCAACTGGCCAGTCAGCCAATGGGCCGGACGGGTCAAGTACAGCCTCAATCCCGAAGTCTTCGTGCAGGTCGGCGCCTATAACCAGAACCCGTCGAACCTGGAGGTCGGCAACGGCTTCAAACTTGACGGCAGCGGTACCAAAGGCACGATATTCCCGGTGGAGCTGGTCTGGTCGCCTAAAGTCCAGGGGCTACCGGGCGAGTACCGCGTCGGCTACTACTACAGCACCGCCAACGCCAACGATGTGCTCAAGGACGTCAACGGCCAGCCGCAACCTTTGACCGGCGGTGAATTTCGATCCCACAGCGGCAAATCCGGCTACTGGCTGGTGGCGCAGCAGCAGATCACCAGTCACGGCGGTGATGCCAGTCGCGGTCTGTCGCTGTTCGCCAACCTGACGCTGCACGACAAGGACACCAATCAGGTCGACAACTTCGTCCAGGCGGGATTGGTCTACACCGGGCCGTTCGACTCGCGGCCCAAGGACGCAATCGGCTTCGGCCTGGCGCGCGTCCACACCAACAGCGATTTCCGTAAGCGGGCAGAACTGCAGAACCAGGTCAACGGCGCGACCGATTTCAACGACCCGGCGAGCATTCCGTTGCAAAACAGCGAATACAGCGCCGAGGTGTATTACGGCTTTCATGTCACCAACTGGCTGACGGTGCGGCCGAACCTGCAGTACGTGCGTGATCCCGGTGGCGTTCGCGAAGTCGACTCGGCAATCATTGGCGGGGTGAAGGTAGAAACGGTGTTCTGATCGCGACTCAAAAGTGTGATCTGCGCCACGCCTGACCGCGTGGCATAGCCGTTTGTCTTCTATATAGAGCCGTCCGATTGAATTTCTTGCTATAAACACACTCCGATTACCGCCCGCAAAGCCTGCCATAGAGCACTTTCAAGCTTTGTTGGACAAATTCGCTGTCATTTCAGTTGCTGAGCCCTCAAACCGGCCTTAGACTGCCGCCCCTCGTAAATTGAGTGCCGGGTGGCGCTTGGAATGTATGGCGCCTTTCCGAAGATCTGAACAGGTCGGCCGGAACGCTCCCTTATTCGCCTTAATGCACGTATTTTTTATAGAGAAATCAATGACAAAGGAAAAGTTGCTGGCCATGCCGGCGGATGACTACATGAATGCCGAGCAACTGGCTTTCTTCACTGAGCTGTTGCAGGCCATGAAGGTCGAAACCCACGCGCGTATCGAGCAGAGCCGTATTGCCATTGAAAGCCTGGACACCCCTGCCGATCCTGCCGACGCAGCGTCCGTCGAAGAAGAGCGCCACTGGCTGGTCAACGTCATCGATCGCGACCAGCGTATGCTGCCGCAGCTGGAAATGGCTCTGGGCCGTATCGCTGAAGACACCTTCGGCTGGTGCGACGACAGCGGCGAGGCAATCGGCCTCAAGCGCCTGCTGATCAGCCCGACCACCAAATACTGCATCGAAGCTCAAGAACGTCACGAGCAAATCGACAAGCACCAGCGCCAGGCTTGACAGGCCTTTGTGGCGAGGGGGCTTGCTCCCTGGCCACAGGTTCGATGTTCGACACCCATTGTGCACTTCTATTGATCTGCTGCACCCCCCGACTAAGGGACCATAGATAATGGCCTTGTGCCGGCGTTTAATGCAGACACAATAAATAGAAGCGGTGGGGGTGACGAACATGACGAGAGACGGATCTCTGGCTGGCGCAGTGCCGCAATCTGTGGCAATGCCCAAGGCCGGGTTGCGCTGGCTGACACCCACTGTGCAAAGCATCGTCCTGATGCTGGTGCTCAGTGGCATGGCACTCGACGGCTGGTCGCTCTACCTTTGCCTGCCGCTGGTGGTGCTGAGCATCTGGCTTCCCCGGCTGCGTTCGCAACCCGGCATCGATGCAACCCGTGTGGACACCGGCAGTGCGATCGCTGAGTTGACTCGCGATCTTTCCTATACCACCAGTCACAATGCACTGTCCGCCGCCGGCGTGGCCTTTTCGGTCAAGCAACTGGCTGGCAAGCTGCAGTCGCAGCTGGATGCTGCTGCGCGGATTGTCAGCAGCGCCGAGGTGATGATCGACACCGAGAAAGCCACTTCACAACTCAGTCGACAAGCTCTGAACGCGGCCAGTGAGGCCCATCAGAGCAGTGCCGAGGGAAGTTCGGTGCTCGCTGAATCCATTACCCGCATGCATCAGCTCAGCCAGCGTGCCAATGACAGCCGTCTACTGATGGAAGCCCTGAGCGTGCGCAGCGAAGAAATCCAGCGGGTGACGCTGGTGATTCAGTCGATCGCCAGCCAGACCAACCTGTTGGCGCTGAACGCGGCCATTGAAGCGGCGCGCGCGGGTGAGCACGGACGAGGCTTTGCTGTGGTTGCCGACGAAGTTCGCGGTCTGGCCGGGCGCACCGCGACCGCTACCGACGAGGTCGGAGTGATGGTCGCCGATATTCAACTGCGCACGGCGCAAGTGGTAGAGCAGATTCGCCAGTTGTCCAGCGATCTGAACACCGGGGTCGAGCAGGTGGAACACACCGGCCAGTCTCTGCAGAACATCGCCCGGCTGGCGGCGGGCGTCGAGAGCCAGGTGAGCGACATCGCCAAAGGTACGCAAACCAATCGCGAACAGCTCGACAGTTTGTTTCACGCGGTAGAACAGATGCGCAGCGACCTGGCTGCCAGCGATCAACAGACCCGGCGTCTGGCTGAAGCGGCGGTGCAGATGGAAGGTCAGGCCGAGACCATCAGTGAACGTCTTGCTGAAGTGGGGCTGGACGACTATCACCAGCGGATCTATGACCTCGCCCGGGAAGGTGCGAGACAGATCACGGCGCAATTCGAAGCCGATATCGAACAGCGGCGCGTCAGTCTGGATGACCTGTTCGACCGCAGCTATCAGGCCATTCCCAATACCACGCCAACCAAGTACCAGACCCGTTTTGACCGCTACACCGATCAGGTATTGCCGGCGATTCAGGAGCCACTGCTGCCTCGTCATGAAGGCCTGGTGTTTGCCATTGCCTGCACCCAGCAGGGCTACGTGCCGACCCACAATAAGCTATTCAGCCAGCCGCTGACTGGCGATGCGCAGGCCGATACGCTGCAAAACCGCACCAAACGAAAGTTTGCGGACAGAACCGGGATCCGCTGTGGCAGCCATCAGCAGGAGGTTTTACTGCAGACCTATACCCGCGACACCGGCGAGTTGATGCATGACCTGTCGGTGCCGATCATGGTCAAGGGCCGGCATTGGGGTGGACTGCGCTTGGGTTACAAACCCGAGAACGCGCCACAGGTTTGATGAATCGATTGTTACTCGGCATGCAAAAAACCTGTGCAGGGCGATAGCTATTTCCCTCCGTGTTAAGTCATTAACATGCCGATACTGTTAGGCAGCTAATGAAAAAAACGGAGAGCCCTCATGCAGAGCAAAGTCGATGTCGCGGTGATGATTGGCAGTGGGGTGCCGGCCACCCTGCGGGCATTGGGGCAGAGTGTCTGCTGGGTCGTGCTGCTCAATGGCGAGCAGCGCGGCACGGCGTTTTCCAGTCGTGATGAGGCCGAGGAGTGCAAGGCTGCCTGGCTGGCTCAACTGAATGTTGAAAAAAGCGGCAGCCTGCATTGAATTGTTCGCGCCAGTGCTTTCTAAATAAGTAGTGGCAATTGGCTATTGCTTATCCCTCCTGCAAGCTTTAACCTGCCGCCGCGTTTTTGGCGTCATAGAGCTGCCAATGTCGTCGCGTACACATGGATGTAGTTGTTACACGCCATGGAGGGTTCTCCCTTCGCCTGTTTCATTCTCGTCCCCGGCCTGATCCGCTCGAACGACCCCGCAGTGGGTGAGGCGATGATTGCCGGCGCATCGATTCCGGCCGCTCTCGCTGTGAAGCCTTTTTCGCTCCCCTGATCCTCTTTAGAACCAAAAAGGATGTAAGCAGTGAAGCGTATTTTCTATGCGATGGCCGTAGTTCTCGGTCTATCGTTGACCGGCTGTGTCTCTTTCACCCCATTGGGGCCGATCGGCGAACCCGCCAATCGCGCCACCACCACGCTGGATCGTGGTGCGCAGGTCAGCGATGTGGTGATTTCCGCCCCACGCCTGGACGACAACGTGCGTGCCGCTGGCAGCAAGCAGTTGACCGATCAGATCAGCGCGTATGTCGAGAAAAGTGACTACTTCAAAAAGATCGTCGTGTTTCCGGTGAAGGCTGGAGAAGATGACGTCATCCTTAAATTCAATCTGACGTCCCTGGCAGGCAAACGCACCATGCACCCGGCCTACATCCCGGGATCTGTGATTACGCTGACCCTCTGGATCTGGGCCAATGGTCCGATTTACGTCGATAAATACGACCTGGCCGGTGAGCTGATCATTGAAGACCGTCATGGCAAGCAACTGGCCAGGTCCGTCGAGCAGCTCAAGCTCGACAAGAACATCGGCCTGTGGAACTCCGACTATTTCAATACCCGCCTGGGCGCCACTCAGCTGCGCGATCTGATCGCTCAGTTGCTCGCAAGTGCCACTCCTCAACTGCGCAATCCTTCGACGAACTGAGCCTCTCATGAACAGATTTTTCCTGGCCGTAATGCTGCTGGCCAGCAGCTCGCTGACCGGTTGCATCTCTTATTCTCAGCATGATCTGGCACCGGTCGATCAATGGCCACCCGCCCGGACGACTCAGACAAAACCAGACGTTTATCTGCGCGTTACCACCCAGAATCAGTTCAATGGCGAGCTGTCGGGGGGTGGTGTCAATCAAATCGCAGTGGAAAAAAACCTGCTGGAAACCTTCAAGGAGTCCGGCAAGTTTCAGGCGGTAACAACACAGCAGGTCGACTCTAACCTGTACGTGACCGCCAACTTGACCAATAACGAGCAAGGAAGTCTGGTCAGCGCTTACTTGACCGGGTTTACATTTTTCGTCATCCCTACGACGTTCAGCAATACATTTACGCTGGAAACGGTCTTCAAGGACAAAGACGGCAATGTGCTTGGCAAAGTCGTCAAACGGGAAAACACCAGGACCTGGATGCAATTGCTGCTGATCGTCGGATTGCCTTTCAATGAACGTGGCGATGCGGTCATCAAACAACTGACCCAAAGCACGCTGGACGAAGCGATCAAGCGCAAGCTGATCTGACGCCTGTTTGAACGTGGTCGTGCTTTGCCTGTGCAAGGGCAGAGCACGTCAGGGAGGCATCAGGCCTTCAGCGCTCCTTCATCGACGGCCGCTTTAAGAGACTTGGCGGCCTGTCTGGCGGCCGTTTCGGCAACGTCTGAAGTCTTGAACCAGCGGTCCTTTTCCACCTGATGGACGGTAACGGTGGTTAGTGGCGGTTTGGCGCGCATCACGATCACTGCCTGAAACTCGCCTTCTACTTCCCTAGCCTCGCCATGGATGAAAAACTCGCCTATATCAAATTCCGTCACGTAACGCTTTCCCTTGGAAATTATTGTGTTTTTGAAGTACAGCCGCGCAGGCCGGTTTTCAATGGTTGGGCCAGTATGGCAGTTGTTGCCTGCCGGCGGCTGAGTTAAGTCATCGGTGTGACGAAACGACTACCACCGGCAAACGCTGGTCGGCGTGCCGAAGCTGCTCTAGAATTGTCTTCGACGCTTGAGGTTCAGGTGTATCTGAAGCATTTTTTCTGGCAATAGGCCGCAAGAGTGCTTTTTTAAAGAGTTTTCTCCCTGAAGTTGATAGTTCAGTATTCTCTGGCGCCTGGAAGGGCGATTTTCTTCAAGGTCTGACGACGGCATGGCGAGACAGCGTCAGCGTCGCTGTGCCGGGCTTCGCCTGCCTTGTGTTGAAGGGATGTTTAACGTTGTTCAGGGATTTGAGCGCTAGTCATTGTCGTGACAATACCGACGTGGCGGCTTTTTGTGCTGTCTGCTTTTCGTGCGGGCAGAGTCATTTTTAGATTCGGGGACGTTTCCTTGGCAGTAAGTAATCTCGATATGCACGCTTTGTTCGTGCTGGGTGATTTGCGCGCAAAGCTGGTCAAACAGTTTCAATCACGTTTCGTCTATATCACCGAACAGAGCGCTGAAGGCATCTACATCGCCGAGATCGATACCGAAACGGCATTGGTCGTCGATGACAAACCGCGTCTGGAACTCAAAGTGGGTGACCATTTCAGGGCTGCGGTATTGCCCAGCCGTGAAGGTGGCAAGTTTGAAATCAAGTTTCGCGAGATCAAGCTCACGGTCTATGGTCTGGGCGAGTATGCGTTTGTCACCACGGCCGATGGGCACGCAATCCTGTTCAAGGAAGGGCAAACCGTCGTGACGGTGTTTGCCGCCAACGCGCAGTTGGAAGGCGGATTGACCAAGACCTTGAAAGCGGTGACGGGCAAAGCGGCGAAATGGCGCAAGGGCGAGCTTACGTTCAAGGCCAGCGAGTAATGACGCTGACCCGCGCCGACTTTCATGGGCAGAACCTTGAGAGTGCTCGCGCGCAGGCCCTTCGTCTGTTCACGCAGAAGGCCGTTCTGCAAGGTGCCTGGTTGGGTTGGGTGGCCTCAGAGATCTACAGCTTGCGCCCGGCGGAGTACGCCAGCATGGTTCGACGGGAGTTAAAACGTTTGCAGGAATCCTGCGAAAAGTAACCGTCATGCCTCGAATGCAGGAACCTCTACTACAGTCAGTTGATTGACTAAGAGACGCTTGCGGTCTTCCTGTGGAAGATCATCCTGCTGTTGCTGTGAAAAGCACGAGGTGCAAAAGCATGAAAGGATTTAGGGTGCTGCTGGCCAGCACATTGACCACACTCGGTTTGTTGGCTGCGTCCGTCCCGGTATCTGCTGCCCCGGCGCCCATTCATTTTGCTGACCTGAACTGGGAAAGCGGCAGCCTGATCACCGAGATCCTGCGCATTATTGTCGAGAAGGGGTATGGACTGCCTACCGATATGCTTCCCGGCACGACCATCACGCTGGAAACTGCGTTGGCCAACAATGACATTCAGGTCATCGGCGAAGAGTGGGCCGGACGCAGCCCGGTATGGGTCAAGGCCGAGGCCGAGGGCAAGGTGGCGAGCCTTGGCGACACGGTCAAGGGTGCGACCGAAGGCTGGTGGGTTCCGGAGTATGTAGTCAAGGGGGATCCGGCCAAAGGGATCAAGCCCCTGGCGCCGGACTTGCGTAGCGTGTCCGATCTGCCGCGTTACAAGGAGGTCTTCAGTGATCCGGAAAGTCCGGGTAAAGGGCGCTTCCTCAACAGTCCGATCGGCTGGACCTCGGAAGTGGTCAACCAGCAGAAGCTCAAGGCTTATGGCCTGACCGACAGCTATGTGAATTTTCGCAGTGGCTCCGGCGCGGCGCTGGATGCAGAAATCAGTTCCTCGATTCGTCGTGGCAAACCGGTGCTGTTTTATTACTGGTCACCCACGCCGTTACTGGGGCGTTTCAAGCTGATTCAACTGCAAGAGCCGCCGTTCGACGCCGAGGCGTGGAAAACCCTGACCGACGCCGACAACCCGAATCCCAAGCCAACACGCTCCCTGGCGTCGAAGCTGTCCATTGGCGTCTCCACGCCGTTTCGCAAGCAATACCCGCAACTCACCGAGTTCTTCACCAAGGTCGATTTGCCTATCGATCCCTTGAACAAGGCGTTGGCCGGCATGAGCGAAAAACACACGGCGCCACGTCAGGCCGCCGAAGCGTTTATGAAGGCGCATCCAGATGTGTGGCAGGCGTGGGTGCCCAAGGATGTGGCTGACAAGGTGTCATCGGCTTTAAAGTGAAGGGATTGGAAAAGGATGGCTGGTCATGATGCTTTTGGTTGCTCAAGGGATTGCCGGTATTTTTGCGTTGATCAGCCTGATCCATCTGTATTGGGCGCTAGGCGGCAGGACCGGCAGTGATGCGGCAGTGCCGCAGGTGCCGGGCACGTCTGGCGGGGAGTTGATACCGGCGTTCAAACCCTCTGCGCTCGGCACACTGTTGGTGGCCGCAGGGTTGGCGGTGATTGCGGTGCTGGTCTGTCTGCGAGTCGGGTTGTTTGTGTCAGTGGTTTCCCATTGGTCGCTGCAATGGGCGATCACCGCGATTGCGCTGGTGATGTTCGCTCGTGCAATCGGCGACTCCAACCTGGTGGGGTTCTTCAAACAAGTCGGTGGTTCGAAGTTTGCCCGGCTGGACACTTGGGCGTTTTCACCGCTGTGCGTGGTGTTGGGCTTTGGGTTGCTGGCGGTGGCCTGGGGGTGATGGGCGGCTTCAAAATTTTTCGCGGGCAAGCCTCGCTCCTACAGGTTTTATGCGGCCCTTGTAGGAGCGAGCGGTGCGGCGATCCGACTTGCCCGCGATGACGGCCTGTCAGGCGACACAACTTCGCTCAGCTCCCACCCTCGGTTCTGCGACTGCTCACTTCCGCCGGCACATCATCTCCAGCCATACGCTTGCGGAACAACGCTGCCCGAGCCAGCAGCAAGGTGGTCACCGGCATGGTGATCGACAGCAGAATCGGGATTAGCCAGGCGTGCAGCACCGGGCCGGACTTGAGTGCCGAGAAATAGATGATCGAAGCCAGCGCCACGCACCAGGCACCCAATGTCGACGCCAGGGCGGGTGGGTGCATGCGCTGGAAGTAGTCCTTCATCCGTAGCAGACCGAATGCGCCAATCAGGGCAAACAGGCTGCCGAGCACCAGGAGGATGGCCACTGGAATCTCGACCCAGAGTGGCAATTGGCTGAAAGGATTCATTCGATCACCTCGCCACGCAGCAGGAATTTCGCCAGCGCAAACGAGCCGACAAAGCCAAACAGGGCAATCAGCAGTGCCGCTTCGAAGTAGGTGTCACTGGCATAGCGGATACCCAGCACCAGCATCATCAGCATCGCGAGGATGTACAGATAGTCGAGTGCCAGAACCCGGTCCTGGGCCGACGGGCCTTTGAACAGACGGATCAGGGTCAGGGCCATGGCCACGGAAAAGAGCAACAGACTCAGCAGAACCGCATTCGAGAGCAGGGCACTCATTCGAAGATCTCCATCAATGGACGCTCATAAGTCGTCTTGAAGTGCTGGATGAATTGCGCGTCGTTATCCAGATCGAATACATGCAGCAGCAAAATGCTGCGGTCCAGCGCCAGCTCCGACCAAACGGTGCCGGGAATCACCGTGGTGATCATCGACAGCGCGGCCAGGCCATTGGCGTCACGCAGCTCCAGTGGCACCTTGATGAACCTGGAGCGCGGCGCCCGGCGCCCGGCGTTCAACACGCCCCAGGCGACAGCGATATTGGACACCAGCACATCGCGACCGACCAGGAAAAACAACCGCACAATGACCCCGGGCCGGCGAACGCGGATCGGCAGTGGCCGCAAGGGTTTCATCATCAGCGGCGCGGCAAAGCCAAGCACGGCACCGAGCAGCAGGTTGCCGGGGCTGACAGACAGGTTCAGCACCAGCCACAACAGCCAGAGCGCCAGCGACAGCCATGGAGCAGGAAACAGACGCTTCATGGTTGCACCTCCGGCAGCGCAGCTTTGGCTTCGGGACTCGGCACTGTGCGCGTGCCTCGTACCGCCATGACGTATTGCTGCGGGTCATTCAGGGTGTCGGCAGCGGCCTGGGTATAACGCAGCAGCGGTTCGGCCTTGAACGTCAGCAGGATGCTCAGGCCCAACAAGGCAATGATCGGCACGCATTCCAGGCGTCGCAGCAGTGGCGAGGGGCGCTCCTTGGGTGTCCAGAAGCGTTGAATGCCCATCCGCGAGAAGGCGATCAGTGAAGCCAGTCCGGAAAGGATCAACAGCGCCAGCAAACCCCAGGCGGCATTCGAAACTGGCTGGTCGGCAGTGTTGCCCAGGCCCAGTGGGTTGAGCAGGGCGCTGAGTAAACCGAGCTTGCCGATGAACCCCGACAGCGGCGGCATGCCGATGATCAGCAGGGCGCAGGCAATGAAGCTCAAGCCGAGAAAGGCCATGGTCCACGGAATCACCTGACCGACCACGGCTTTTTGATCGTCATCGAGGTTGGTGCCTTTGGGCGGCTGCAAGGACTCCAGCGGTCTCGGCAAGGCTTCGATCTCATCGTCCAGTGGCATTTCATGGGCTGAGCGCGAACGTTCGATCAGTTCCGCCAGCAGGAACAGTGCGCTCAATGCCAGGGTCGAGCTGACCAGATAGAACAGCGCGCCGGCGGTGAGGTTCGGTTGGGCGAAACCGACGGCTGACAGCAGAATCCCCGCCGAGACCAAAATGCTCAGGCTCGCCATGCGTTCCAGCCGTTGCGCCGCGAGGATCGCCAGCGCCGCGCAGACGATCGTCGCCATACCGCCGTAGACCAGCCAGTCACCGCCAAAGTATGCCGAAGCACCGGCTTGCCCGGAGAACAGCAGGGTCCACAAGCGCAGCAAGGTATACACGCCGACCTTGGTCATGATCGCGAACATCGCCGCTACCGGCGCGCTGGCCGAGGAGTAGGCCGGCACCAGCCAGAAATTCAGCGGCCACATGCCAGCCTTGGCCAGGAACGCTACCGCGAGGATCGCCGCACCAGCATGCAGCAGGCCGCGATCAGCCTGCGGCACCAACGGGATTTTCAACGCCAGGTCAGCCATGTTCAGCGTGCCGGTGACGCCGTAGATCAGCGCCGCGCCAATCAGGAACAGCGAGGAGGCAAGCAGGTTGATCGAAATGTAATGCAGGCCCGACGACACTCGTGCCCGACCCGAACCATGCAGCATCAACCCGTAGGAGGCTGCCAGCAGCACTTCGAAGAACACGAACAGGTTGAACAGGTCAGCAGTCAGGAAGGCGCCGTAAAGGCCCATCAACTGGATCTGGAACAGCGCGTGGAAACTCGCCCCGGCGCTGTCCCAGCGGGCCATGGCGAACAACAGGGCGCAGACGCCGATGATTCCTGTCAGCACCAGCATCAGCGCCGACAGGCGATCGACCACCAGCACAATGCCAAACGGTACCTGCCAGTTGCCCGGCAGGTACACACCGATGGAACCGGGCACGCCGGTTTGCTCGGTCCACTGCATCAGCAGTACCGAAATCCCCAGACCAAGCATGCTCGAGAACAGGTTGATCCGGGCTTTGAGTGGTCGATGTTTTTCACCGAGCATCAGCATCAGGGCGGCTGTCAGCAACGGCAGCAGAATCGGTGCAGCAATCAGATGGGGCATCCCGCTCATTCTTTAGGCTCCCGGCCATCCACATGGTCGGTACCGGTCAGGCCCCGGGATGCCAACAGCACCACCAGAAACAGTGCGGTCATGGCGAAGCTGATGACGATAGCGGTCAGCACCAGGGCTTGCGGCAGCGGATCGGTGTAGTGCAGCAGGTCCTGCGGCACGCCGTCCTTGATGATCGGTTCCTTGCCGATAAACAGGCTTCCCATGCTGAAAATGAACAGATTGACTCCGTAGGACAGCAGGCACAGACCCATCACTACCTGAAAGGTCCGGGGGCGTAGCAGCAGCCAGACCCCGGAAGCTGCCAGAACCCCAATGGCAATTGCGATGACTGCTTCCATCAAATGGCTCCTGGCGTGGCAATGGGTTTGGCCTGGATGCCCGGTTTATGGCCGCGCACCGATTGGTGAGCCAGGGCGGTGAGGATCAGCAGCGTCGAACCGACTACCACGGCGTATACGCCGATATCGAAGAACAGCGCGCTGGCGATATGGATGTCGCCCACAATCGGCAGCCCGAGGTGCCAGGTGTGGGTGGTCAGGAACGGATAGCCGACGGCCATCGCGCCCAGCCCGGTGACGGTGGCGAACAGCAGCCCGGTGCCCATCCAGCGCACCGGCCGCAGACTCATCTGCGCCTCGACCCATTGGGTGCCGGCGACCATGTATTGCAGGATGAACGCCACCGACATCACCAGCCCGGCAACGAAACCGCCGCCCGGTTGGTTATGCCCGCGCATGAACAGGTAGAACGACACCACCACGGCAATCGGCAGCAACAACCGAACCAGCGCCGCCGGAACCATCATGAAGCCCAGTGCGGTGTCGCTGGCGTGGCGCGGGTTGACCAGGTCGGTCACCACGTCGGGTGCCAGCAAACGCTGCTGAGCCGGCAACTGCATGCTTTCCTTGGGCGGGCGGAAGCGTCGCAGCAGGGCGAATACGGTCAGGGCTACAGCCGCAAGCACAGTGATCTCGCCGAGGGTGTCGAAGCCGCGGAAGTCCACCAGCATTACGTTGACCACGTTGCTGCCACCACCTTGCGGCAGTGCGCGGCTGAGGTAGAACGAGGAGATATCGTTGGGCGTCTGACGGGTCAGCATGGCGTAGGACAACAACGCCATGCCGCCACCGACCACCGTCGACAGCAGCAAGTCGCGCAGACGGCGAATGCGTGCCTTGGGCAGGCTGCTTGGCAATGGCGAGACGTCTTCGATCCGCCGTGGCAACCAGCGCAGACCGAGAAGGATCAACACCGTTGTTACCACTTCGACCACCAGCTGGGTCAAGGCCAGGTCCGGTGCCGAGAACCAGACGAAGGTCACGCACGTCATCAAGCCGCAGACGCTGACCATGGTCAGGGCCGCGAGCCGGTGATACTTGGCTTGCCAGGCGGCGCCGAGGGCGCAGGCCATCGCCAGCAGCCAGAGGGCAACGAACACGATCGAACCCGCAATCTTCGGCCGGTCACCCCAGTTCAGGCTGTAGTGGAGCATCGGGATCAACCCGGCGAGTACCGCCATCAGTACCAGCAGGAACAATTGGGTTTGCAGGCGCTTGGTGCTGACCCGCCGCTCGACGCGTCGGGCCGTGCGCATCATGAACACCAGGCTGCGCTCGAACATCCGCTTGCCGTTGAAGTAATTGATGATCGGCGGGTAGTTGAAACGCCCGCGCTTGAGCTGATTGCGCAACAGCAGATAGAGCACGATGCCGCCGGACATGGCGATCAGGCTCATGATCATCGGCGCGTTCCAGCCGTGCCAGATGGCCAGGCTGTACTCGGGCAGTGTGCCGCCGACCACCGGCAGAGCGGCCGCTGCCAGCAGCGAGCCGACCACCTGAGCCGGGAAGATCCCCACCACCAGGCAAGTGAATACCAGCAACTCGACCGGCGCGCGCATCCAGCGTGGCGGTTCGTGGGGGGTGTGGGGAAGGTCAGTGGCCGCTGGGCCGAAGAACACGTCGACGGTGAAGCGCAGGGAATAGGCGACGCTGAACGTGCCAGCGATGGTGGCGATCACCGGCAGGGTCATTTCGACCCAGGCAGTGGCGGAAATGAACACGGTCTCGGCGAAGAACATCTCTTTGGACAGGAAACCGTTGAGCAACGGCACGCCGGCCATCGAGGCGCTGGCTACCATGGCCAGGGTCGCAGTGAACGGAATCAGCCGGATCAAGCCGCTGAGCTTGCGGATGTCGCGGGTGCCGCTTTCATGGTCGATGATACCGGCGGCCATGAACAGCGAGGCCTTGAAGGTAGCGTGGTTGAGAATGTGGAACACCGCCGCGACGGCGGCCAGCGGGCTGTTGAGTCCAAGCAACAGCGTAATCAGACCCAGGTGGCTGATGGTCGAGTAGGCGAGCAGACCTTTGAGATCGTTCTGGAACATTGCGCAGTAGGCGCCCAGCAACAGGGTGCAGGCACCGGCACCGCCGACGATATAGAACCATTCTTCGCTGCCGGAAAGTGACGGCCAAAGCCGCGCGAGAAGAAACACCCCGGCTTTGACCATGGTTGCCGAGTGCAGATAGGCCGAGACCGGTGTCGGTGCGGCCATGGCGTGGGGAAGCCAGAAGTGGAAGGGAAATTGTGCGCTTTTGCTCAAGGCGCCGATCAGGATCAGGGGCAGTAGAATCGGGTAAAGGGCATGGGCGCGTATCAGGTCACCGGCAGCGAGCACCTTGTCCAGGTCGTAGCTGCCGACGACATGGCCGAGCAACATGACTCCCGCCAGCAGGCACAGGCCACCCGCGCCGGTCACCATCAACGCCATATAGGCGCCACGGCGGGCATCGGCACGGTGGTGCCAATAGCCGATCAACAGGAACGAGAACAGGCTGGTCAGTTCCCAGAAAAATACGATTTGAATCAGATTGCCGGAGATCACCAGGCCGAGCATGGCGCCCATAAACGCCAGGAAAAATGCAAAGAAGCGCGGCACCGGATCTTCCGGTGACATGTAATAGCGCGCGTACAGCGATACCAGTGTGCCGATGCCGAGCACCAGCATCGAAAACAGCCAGGCAAAGCCATCCATGCGCAGGACGAAATTCAAGCCCAGGCTGGGCAGCCAGAAGAATTCTTCGCGAATGACGCCGCCGTGGGCGATCTGCGGGTAGAGCATGGCGACTTGTATCGTGCCGATCAGTGCAACCAGACCGGCCAGCAGGGATTCAGTGTTACGCGCGTTGTGCGGCAGCAGGGCCGCCAGAAAGCTGCCGATAAAAGGCAAAAGCAGTAGAACTATCAGGGACATAGGCTTCTAATCTGCGGAGGTTTGTGAAGGATCATACGTGCCGTACCCCGGATCACCAACTGCCAAGCTGTGGCAGGATCCTACAAGGTAGGTGCAAAAGCGCTGATTTTCCTCGTGTTGACGCCCCGTCTGCGATCGTTCCCACGCGCAGCGTAGGAACGATCATCTTTGGCGGTCCAGGTTACCTCAGGGTTTCTCGCTCCAATGCTTCCTCAGCCTCAGCCGCACCATTGCCCTTGGTCTTCAACTCGCTGACGATCACCGCCGCCACGATCAACCCTGCACCCAGCAAGGCAATCGCCGGTAACCGTTCACCCGCCAGGCGCCCGACGATCCCGGCCCATACCGGCTCACCGGCATAGATCAATGTCGCGCGGGTCGGTGAAACGCTTTTTTGCGCCCAGTTCATCGCCAGCTGAATCGCCGCACTGGCCGCGCCCAGGCCCAAAGCGCTAATCAGCAGCAGCCAGGAAAATTCAGGAATGGCTTCCTGCGTCGGCACCACCATCAGAAATGCCAGCACCGACGTAATGGCCAGTTGCACAACCGTGACCCGGCGAACATCGACCTGCCCGGCGTAGGTGCTGATCAAAATGATTTCGGCAGCGATCGCGATGGTGCTGATCAACGTGGCAATTTCCCCCGGGCTGAAATTCAGCGATGCGCCACTTGGGCCGGAAAGCAGCATCAGACCGGTGAACGCCAGCATGATGCCAATGCTCGGCATCAATCCCGGTCGACGCCCGAACACCAACCATTGCAGCAACGGCACAAAAGGGACGTAGAGCGCAGTAATGAAGGCCGACTGGCTGCTGGGAATGGTCTGTAAACCCACGGTCTGCAGACCGTAACCCAGCATGATCGCCATCCCGATGAAGGCGCCGGCCTTGAACTCGAACAGGGTCAAATGGCGCAGGCTACGGTACGAGAACAGCGCCACGATGCTTGCGGCCGCAGCGAACCGCAAACCGACGAAAAACATCGGGCCGCTGACGGTCATCGCATTTTGCACCAGCAGAAATGTCCCGCCCCAGACCATGGTAATCAGTACCAGCGCACATTCAGCTTTGCTGAATCGCGAGAACAGGGGAGATGATTGGGGGGATTTCACCGACGTCATGGCCTTGCGCGCTACCTGAGTGGGACGCACAATGCGCCTGAATTTGGGCAGTATACTGCGCAATCCAGTCAAGTGAGCAATATAGTGCACAAAGATCCTGCGCAGCGCGCCTCCGTCCTTCAACACGTCAGTCAGAACGTACGTCGCCTGCGACATGTCGCGCAGTTGAGCCAGACGGCGCTGGCGGAAAAATCCGGCGTCAGTCGACGAATGCTGGTGGCCATCGAAGCTGGCGAGAAGAACGTCAGCCTGACGACACTGGATCGGGTCGCCAAAGCCCTGGATGTTGCTTTCAGCGACCTGATCCAGGCCCCCGATGCCCGGGATTCGAGCCGCATCAATGAGCTGGCCTGGGCCGGGGTAATCCCCGGCAGCAAAGCGGTGTTGCTGGCCAAGGCCACGGCCAGCCGTGAAGTCGAGTTGTGGGAATGGCGGCTGGAACCGGGCGAGCAGTATCTGTCCGAACCGGATGCCGAGGGCTGGAGCGAGCAGCTTTATGTGTTCGATGGCTGTCTGACGCTGATGCTCGGCGATCAGGCGCGCACGCTTGAAGCCGGGGAGTTCTTCATGTTCGCCAGTAACCAGCCTCACTCCTACCGCAACGATGGGCCGGTGGCAGCGCGTTTCGTGCGCAATGTGGTGATCTGATTCGGGCGGCGGGAACCACTACCATTTTGGGACGAATGACAAGTGAGAACGGCATGAGCGAAACCAAAAGACAGGCCACCCACGCCATCCGCAACGCTGACATTCTGATCGTCGGCGGTGGCTTGAGTGGCGCGTTGCTGGCGGCGCAGCTGTTGCGTCTGCCAGGCAAGCGTCAGGTACTTGTGATCGAGCCCCGTGCTGAATTGGGTCGGGGCGAGGCCTACAGCGCGGTCGAGTTGGGACATACCTTGAACGGCAATGCCGCGCGCATGAGCGTCGACCCGGACAATGCCGATGACCTGACCCAATGGCTGAGCGAGTTCATCGCTGCCGGTGGCTGGCCGGAGTCGGATCAGCAGCAGGTGCCGGTCAGTGAGTTGTTCCCGCCACGGGGGATCTTTGGCCTGTATGTGCAGCAACGACTGGCCGAAGCGCAGGCTGTTGGCGCGCGCAATGGCTCCAGCGTCGAGCATGTCCGTGGGGAAGTGGTCGATCTGCAAACGGACGAAACCGGGGCGCTGTTGACCCTCGGCGACGGCACGCAACTGCGCGGTGCGTTCGCGGTACTGGCCACGGGCATGTTCCCGGCCGCACGCACGCCGCAAACCGAATCCAGCGGTTTGAATGCTGCAGCGGTGGACCCTTGGGATGTTTCGGCCATGACCCGACTAGATCCGCAGTCTACGGTGCTGATCATCGGCTCCGGGCTGACCATGGTCGATGCCGTGGTGTCGCTGGAACAGGCCGGACATCGCGGGCCGATCGAGGTGTTTTCCCGGCACGGACTGTTGCCCCATATCCGCCGCCAACCCCCGGGCTGGGTGGATTTTCTTGCCGAGGATCACAGCATCCGCAGCCCGAAACAGTTGCTGCGCGAAGTGCGTCGTCATTGCCAGGCGGCACTGGCGGCCGGTATCGACTGGCAAGCGCCGCTGGACACCGTGCGGGCGCATATCGGCCGTTTGTGGAGCCAGGCGACCGATGTGCAACGCCGGCAGTTCGTGCGGCATGTACGGCCGTGGTGGGAGAGTCACCATCACCGTTCGCCGCCGTTGAGTGCCGAGCTGGTGGAGCGTTTGCACGCCGAGGGGCGCTTGCGGATTCAGGCAGCGTCATTCAAGGGCCTCGAGCCATCGGCTGACGGCCAGGTGAGTATTCGCATTCGTCGACGTGGAGAGGTGCACACCACCTTGGTCAGTGGTGCGGCGCTGATCAACTCCAGCGGGATCGAATACGACTGGCGCCGCGTGGCCCGGCCCTTGCCGCAGCAACTGCTGGCTCGCGGTCTGATTCAGCCGGGACCGCTGGCGCTGGGGATTGCCGCCGATGCGGGCGGCGCACTGGTCAATGCCAATGGGCAGGTCGCCGACCGCTTGTTCACCATGGGCCCGCCATTGCGCGGGATGTGGTGGGAAAGTACTGCGGTGACGGATGTGGCCAGTCAGGCCAAGGCGTTGGCGTTGAGATTGGTGTAGGAGCGAGCTTGCTCGCGATGGACGTTAACGATAACGCGTGTTTGCTGGATAAACGCGCCGCCCTTGAGTCCATCGCGAGCAAGCCCGCTCCCACATTAGATTTTTTTGGTATCCGAGCCCCCTAGCGCTCGATACTCCGGTTCCACCGGGCATTCCACGCCGGGCGCCGTTCGTTGACTTGATCCCAGTCGACGGCGATGGCCGTTTGCAGATACTGCTTCATCGCTTCGACCTGACCACGGGTCTTGTCGGTGGTCGGGGTGTTGGGGTTGGACGGGATCTGGTCGCCGTCTTCTAGGGCCGCGGCTTGCGCTTCGGGTGTCAGCAGGAAGGCCGCGAGTTTCTGTGCCAGTTCCGGTTGAGTGTTATTGGCAATGGCGCATTCGGCGACGTTGAGCACCACCGCGCCTTCCTTGGGTTGCGCATATTCCACCGGCATACCGCGCAGTTTCAACGCTGTGACCTGGGTCGGGGTCAACGGGAACAGCGCGGCTTCGTCGGTCTGCAGCATCTCGGAAATTTTTGCCGAGCTGGGAATGTACTCCAGCACGTTGCGCCCGACCGTATTTGGCCAAGCCTTGAAACCGGGTTCGACATCGGTCTCGCTGCCGCCCTGAATGCGGTTGAACATCAAGAATCCATGCAGGCCGAAGGTCGATGAGGCCATAGACTGGAACACCACTTTGTCCTTGAACCGCGAGTCGGCCATGTCCATCCACGAGGTCGGTGCGTTCCAGCCCTTTTCCTTGAACATTCGCGTGTTGTAGGCAAGACCGGTGACGCCCAGGCTGACAGCCACCGCCTGGTCCTTGATCCGCCCCTTGGCCAGGATCTGCGCCAGTGGCGCGCTGTCCTGGAGTTTGTCGCACAGGCCCATGGAGATGGCGCGGTACATGATGCCGTCGTCGAGGAAGATCACGTGCATCTGCGGGTTGTCCTTGCTGGCCTGGACCTTGGCCAGAATGTCAGCCGAGGTGCCCGGGACGATCACCACTTTGACGTTGTTGGCCTTCTCAAAGGGCGGCAGCACCTTGTCGGCATACAGGCGCTCCATAGTCCCGCCGTTCATGCCCAGATAAAGTGTCGGCTCGGCCTGAGCCGGGGCGGCGGCGAGCAGAGCGGTCAGGGGCAGGCAGGACAATCCGATCAGTGCTTTGCGTTTGGCGTGGTTCATTGGCGCGACCTTCCTCTATCAAACAACTGGGATGGAGTGAAACCGGGTGATGGAAAACGCTTCGAGCGGTGTTGACGAAGCGCCGGTGCAGACCATTTCGGCCAGCACCTCGCCGACCGCAGGACCGATCTGAAAGCCCGCCCCGGCAAAGCCGAAGGCGTGCAACAGACCAGGCTGGGTGGAACTGGGGCCGATCACCGGCTGGCGATCCGGCAAGTAGCCTTCGGTGCCGCTCCAGGTTCGGATGGCCTGGGCACCTTCGAGAAACGGGTAGAGCTCGACGGCCTGACGCAGAATCTCCAGTACCGCGCTTTGTCCTGGCCGCGCCCGTGCGGTGTCGAGCGCAAAGCCTTGGCCGCCACCGAGTACGCAGTTACCCCGGGCAACTTGTCGGGCGTAAATGCCGCCGCCTTCGACCCCGGTGCTGACGTCCATCACCATTGGTAGCGGTTCGGTGACCAACATTGCCGGGTGGCCGGAATGCATTGGCACTGGCTCGCCGAACTGCGCCGCGAGGCTGTCGGCCCAAGCTCCGGCGCAATTGAGCAGCCAGGGTGCGCGGACTTTTAACCCGCCTGCAGTCCGGACCTCAAACCGTTGTCCGTCATGAGACACGTCAGTGACGGCACTCTGTTCATGAATCTGTGTGCCCAGTTGCCGTGCCGCACGGGCAAAGGCTGGCGATACCAGACGCGGATTGGCATGGCCGTCGTCCGGGCACAACGAGGCGCCCACCGCGACATCGCCGACCCAAGGGAAACGCGCGCGCAATTGCCCGCGATCGAGTACCTGCAACCCAAGGCCGAAGCCGCGGCTGTTGTCGGCGTAATCCTGCAAGGCGACCATGTCGCGAAAGCTTCTGGCCAGTTTGAGATGGCCGCTGCGCTGATACTCGCCATCGATTCCGATCAACTCCGGTAGCCTGGCCCAGATTTCATGGGCCCGTTGCGACAGCGGCAATTGCGAGAGCGGGCGGCCCTGACGGCGTACGCCGCCGTAATTCACGCCACTGGAATGGGAGCCGCAGAAATCCCGTTCCAGCAGCACCACGCTACGCCCGGAGCGACAAAGCGCCAGGGCTGCCGAGGTGCCGACGATACCGCCGCCAATAATCACCGCATCGACTTCGTTCATTGCTCTGCCTCCAGACCGAAAGGCAGCGGCTTGATCGGCGCCTGCGCGCGCAAGCGGCCGATGGCGTGCAACTCGCGACCGCTTTCCCGGGCGATGATTTCCGCCGCCGCCGCGCCGCACATCCGGCCCTGACAGCGGCCCATGCCAACCCGGCAATGGGCCTTGACCCGATTGATTTCCCAATGACCTTCGCGGACCACGCTGCGCAACTCACCGGCGCGCACCTCCTCGCAGCGGCAGACCATCAGCTCATCCGTGGCTCCCTTGGCCCAGTGTTCGGGAAACACGAAGGCCTGCTCCAGACCTTCGCGGAACCGGCCGATGCGTTTCAGGGATTTTTCCAGGTCGGCAGAGCGCTCCGGATCGATGGGGTAACCAATGTCTTCCAGTACCGCCAGGGCGGCCCGTTCGCCGGCCATTTCCGCTGCCTCGGCGCCCATGATTGCGGCACCGTCGCCGGCCAGGTAGACCTCGGCGATGCTGCTGCGTCCGCTGGCGTCGCGCTGCGGTAGCCAGGCGCGGTTCAACGGGTTCCAACTGAACTCGCAACCCAGCAGATCGGCGAGCTGGGTTTCGCTGCGCAGGCCATGGGCAAATGCCACGGCGTCACAGTCCAGACGCCGTTCACCCTGGGCGTTGCGCCAGGTCAGGGAGTGCACCCCTCGCTCACCGTCGATTCGTTCGAGGGTTGCACCTTGATGAACCGCAATGCCGTGAGCGGTCAGCCAGGATCGGTAATAGATGCCTTTGGCCAGGGTCGTCGGTTGCCCGAGCAAGCCGGGCAGGGCCCGAACCTGAGCGCTGAAGGGCGAACTGTCGAGTACCGCGAGCACTTTGGCGCCAGCCTTGGCGTACTGGTAGGCGACCAGGTACAACAAGGGTCCGCTGCCAGCGAACGCTACACGCTCACCAATGGCGCAGCCCTGGAACTTCAGCGCGATCTGCGCTGCACCAAGGCTGTAGACCCCGGGCAGCGTCCAGCCGGGCACCGGCAGAATGCGGTCGGTGGCGCCGGTGGCGACAATCACCCGGGAATATTCGATGTGTCCGGCGCGGCCCTGACGCAGAGTATCGAGGGCGCCGGCTTCGGCATTCCAGACCAGTGTGTCGGGGCGATAGTCGAGCTGTTCGCGCAGCCCGTCGAGGGTGTCATGCAGGGCGATCGCCTTGCGCGCTTCAAAGCCATAGAGCATGGCCGCCGAGCGTTTGAAGTTTTCCGGCTGACGCCGATAGATCTGCCCGCCGCCGCGTGTTGCCTCATCCAGCAGACAAGGACGCAGGCCATGGGCGACCAGGGTTTGCGCGGCACGAATGCCCGCCGGACCGGCACCGACGATGACCACAGCAGGCGTCTTCATGACCTGCGCCCCGGTTCACGGCTGACGCTTTGCCCGGCTTCGAGCAGCGTCGAGCAGGCGCGCACCCGGCGGCCGTCGCCCAAGCGAACCCAGCAATCCTGACAGGCGCCCATCAGGCAGAACCCGGCGCGGGGTTCGGCGCTGAAGTCGCTGCCGCGCAGGTGTTCGCCGCTCGTCAGGACGGCGGTCAGCAAGGTGTCGCCGAGCAAGCCGCTGGCCGGTTGGCCATCGAGGGTAAAGTTCAGGGCCGGGCGGTCGCCTTCGGCCAGTCGTTTCAGCAGAGCCATGGCAGCCTCATTGTTTACCCACCAGAACCCGATCCAGGCCGTAGACCCGGTCGAGCAGAATCATGGTCAGCGCGGTCAGCGTAATCACCAGTGCCGACACCGCCGCCATCATCGGATCGATGGATTCGGTGGCGTACACGTACATCCGTACCGGTAAGGTCTGGGTGGCCGGCGAGGTGACGAAGATCGACAGTGTGACCTCGTCGAAACTGTTGATGAACGCCAGCAGCCAACCGCCAGCGACGCCGGGCAGGATCATCGGCAGGGTGATCTGGCGAAACAGCGTGAAACGCCCGGCACCGAGGGACTCGGCGGCCTGTTCGGCGCTGCGGTCCAGGCCGATGGCCGCCGCCAGCACCAGACGCAGTACATAGGGGGTGATCACCAGCACGTGGGCGAAGATCAGCCAGCTGAAACTGCCATTGACCCCCATCAAGGCGAACAACCGCAGCAGCGCCACCCCCAGCACCAGGTGCGGAATGATGATCGGCGAGAGGAACAAACCGTTGAGAAAGTCCCGTCCCGGAAACTGATGACGGGTGATGGCCAGGGCGGCGGGTACCGCGATCAGCGTGGCCAGGCTCGCCGCCGAAAACGCCAGAATCAGGCTGTTGTAGAACGCGTCGACAAAGTCCGCGCGCTCGAACACCGCGCGGAACCAGCGCAGGGAAAAGTCCGTGGTCGGCAGGCTCAGGGTGTTTTCCGGGGTGAAGGCGACGAGGCAGACCACCGCCAGCGGCGCGAGCATGAACAGCACTACCAGGGCATGGAACAACAGGGCGAAAGGACCGTTTCTAGACATGTCGAATTATCCCAATGACTTCTTGTAGCGGCCTTCGATCATCCGGTTCCACGAGAGCATGATCGCCAGATTGATCAGCAGCAGCGTCATGGCAATCGCCGCGCCCATGGGCCAGTTGAGTTCCGAGAGGTACTGGTCATAGATCAGCGTGGCGACCATTTTCAGGCGCCGGCCGCCGAGTAGACCGGGGATGGCGAAGGAACTGGCCGATAAGCCGAAGACAATCAAGGTGCCGGACAGCACGCCGGGCATGATCTGCGGCAATACCACCAGACGCATGACCCTGGCGTGGCTGGCACCCAGCGAAAGAGCGGCCTGCTCGGCGGCGGGGTCAAGTTTCTGCAGCGAGGTCCAGACCGGAATGATCATGAACGGCAACATCACATGCACCAGTGCGATCACCACGGCGAACGGCGTGTAGAGCAGTTTCATCGGCGCGGCGCCGAGGGCTTGCAGGGTCTGGTTGACCAGCCCGTCGGCGCCCAGCAGCAAGCTCCAGCCGAAGGCCCGGACCACCACCGAAATCAGCAGCGGAGTGAGGATCAGAATAAGGAAAATCGAGCGCCAGGGCGTGCCCATCCGGCTGAGGATGTAGGCCTCGGGTACACCGATCAGCACGCAGAGCAGGGTGGTCAGGCCGCTGATCCAGAAGGTCCGCAAGAAGATCTCGTAGAAGTACGAGTCACTGAGCAGGCTGCTGTAGTGCTTGAGGGTGTAGGCGTCGTTTTTTATCCCGCTGCCGTAGTCGAAGACGTTGAACGACAGCACCAGGTTCAGACCCAGCGGCAGGATCAGCAAACCGAGGTACAAGGCCAGGGCCGGCGCGGACAGCAGATAGCCATGGCGCCCTTGTTTCATGGCCGCGAGCAGGATCATGCCGGCACCTCGTCGACGCTGAGCACCCGCAACAGTCCCGGCGACCAGTCCAGGCCGACCGCAGTGCCCTCGGCCAAGGGCGCCGAGCCATCGTTGCGCCGTACTACCGTGATCTCGCCGAGGGCGGTGTCAACGCGGTACAGCCACTGGCTGCCGAGGAAGAACCGGCTGAGGAGTTTGCCTTGCAAACGACCTTCACCTGCTGACAACACATCGATTTTTTCCGGGCGCAGGCTCAAGGTCAGTTCGCCCTGGCCACGACTGCCTCGAACCTGGGCGATACCGGCGCTGTCACGTTCGCCCGGCAGCAGATTGGCCTTGCCGACAAAACCGGAAATGAACTCGGTGCGCGGGTGTTCGTAGAGTTTGTAGGGCTCGTCGATCTGCGTGATGCGCCCGGCCTGCATCACCACCACGCGGTCGCTGATGGACAGCGCTTCGGCCTGATCGTGGGTGACCATCAGCGTAGTGATGCCGACTTCGCGCTGAATACGACGGATCTCGAACTGCATCTCCTCGCGCAGGTTGGCGTCGAGGTTGGACAGCGGTTCGTCGAGCAGCAATACCGGCGGCTCGATCACCAGCGCGCGGGCCAAGGCGACGCGCTGACGCTGGCCACCGGACAGCTCCCGTGGGTAGCGTTCGGCGTGCTGGGTCAGGCGCACCAGTTGCAGCACGGTGGCCACACGTTTTTGCACCTCGGCGCTCGGCACCTTGCGCATGCGCAGGCCGAAGGCGACGTTGTCCTGCACGCTCATGTGCGGGAACAGCGCGTAACTCTGGAACACTACGCCCAGGCCGCGGCTGCTGGGTTTGGCGTGGGTGATGTCGCGACCGTCGAGCAGGATCCGCCCGCGGGTGACTTCGACGAAGCCGGCGATCATTTGCAGGGTAGTGGTCTTGCCGCAACCGGAGGGACCGAGCAGCGAGACGAATTCGCCTTTTTCCACCGAGAGATGTGTGGCGACGACCGCATCGATCTCGCCATAGCGTTTGCATAGTCCTTCAAGTTGCACAAAGGCCATAACTGCGTTCCACCTGTGATTGTTATGCGCACCGAGGCGCGCTTTTTGTAATGGGCAGATACGAAAAGAGGTCAGTGGCCTGTACGGCTAACAGAACTAGCCACACAGCCCACCAGGTGCGTTGGCGCTCGATTTGAGTCGGCTGCCGCTGTTGTTCGAATCGCCCCTGTATGGACGCAGATTAGGACGAAGACTAGGATGGGCTCAATGGCCTATTTCACTGAAAGAACGACTATTTTCAATTTAATTCAGTGAGTAAATTTATCGTCGAGAAAAATCGTTATGAATTCCACTGAACGGAACGAAAATAAAAATGAAGTCGGTGTAGGTGCGGTCTCAAGACTGTTCGCCGTGCTCCGCAGCCTGGGTGACACTGCGCAGGGTGGTGAGCGGGTCACGCAATTGGCCCAGCGTATCGGCCTGTCGCAGCCGACCACCCACCGTTTACTGCGCAGCCTGATGGAGGAGGGCATGGTCGAGCAGGACGCACGCAGCAAACGCTATCGCCTGAGCCTGGAGTTCTTCGCCCTGGCGGCCCGCGCCGGGAACACCGGCAATCTGCGTGAACTGGTGCGCCCGGCGCTGTTGCGGCTGTCGGCGTCGTTGGGCGACTCGCTATTTTTGCTGGCGCGCAGCGGGTTCGACGCGATCTGTCTGGACCGCAGCGAAGGGCCATTTCCGATCCGGACCTTTACCGGGGATATCGGCGGAAGGGTGGCGCTGGGCGTAGGTCAGGGCAGCCTGGCGATCCTCGCCTTCCTGCCCGAAGACGAGCGCGAAACGGTGATCCGCTACAACCTGCCGCGCCTCAAGGACTTCCATCTGTATGACGAGGTGTTTTTACGCTCGGAAGTCGAGAATGTCCGCAGCCTCGGGTATGCCGGGCGCAACACCGGCGTACTGCAGGGCATGGCCGGAGTCGCGGTGCCGATTCTCGACCGTGAAGGCCGGGCAGTGGCGGCCTTGAGCGTGGCGACCATCAGTGATCGACTGGGGCCGGACCGCCTGCCTACAGTGGTGGAAATGCTCAAGCGCGAAGCCGCCGCGATCGGCCCGCGGATCAACCCGTTCGACCCGCTGCTGCGCCGGCCTTCGCAGGTATTTGGACAGGTGGAGTGAGGGAGGCTGGTGTCCGTCAATGAAGCATTGGGTGCCCCAAAAGATCGCGGCTTTAAAACCTTATCGTCTGCTGCAACATCTGCGCGACCGATGAATCCGCCGGGCTGACCATCGCGTAGTTGTATCCGGCACCTGACCAATACTCGGCCTGCAACTCGCCGTCCCGTCGACTGCCTCGCGGCAGCAGGTTGTTTTTCGGTCCCGGTGGGCGAATGTAGAAGCTGACCTTCCGCCCATTCTGATCCTCATATAGCACCATCGCCGCTGGCCCTTGTTCGGTGCTTAACAAGCGTCCGCTGACCGCTTTGAATCCGGCGTTCTGCAGGTCGGGCATACGGTTGGCCTGGGTGAAATAGCGGTCTAGCCAGGATTGCATGTCACCGTTGCTCTGCACTTTAAAATCGGCTGGAAGGATGCCTTGCTGGGCAAACATCCGGTACGCCTGCATGGCGTCAGTCATCGGCGGTGGTGCGCCGACCATGGTCATTTCCCGTGCTTGCCAGCCGCTCAACCCACCCACACTGACGGCGATCAACAGCACGGCGGCGCTGGTCAGATTGCGTCGCGACTGACGCTTGAGGCGCTGGCGAATAACGGCCGGGTCGAGCCCCGGGTTGGCCGGTTGCTGCAAGGCGCCGCTCAATGCCGCGCGCAATTGTTGTGCATCCTGCTGCCAGGCTTCGACTTGCGCCGCGACTTCAGGCTGAGCCGCCAGATAAGTCTCGACCAGGCGCCGATCGGCATCGCTGAGCTGATGGTCGACGTAGGCGTGCAGGTCGCTGACGCTTGGGGGCATGCTGATCATTTGAGTATCCGCAGAGAAGGGCTGGTGATTTCGCCGTCGCTGAACTGGCGCAAGGCCTGGCGGGCGCGGGACAGGCGAGACATCACGGTGCCGGTGGGAACGTCGAGAATCTCGGCGACTTCCTTGTAACTCAAGCCTTCCACCGAGACCCATAGCAGCAGCGCGCGCTGCTCGGCGGTCAGTTGATCGAACGCCTGGAGGGTCGACTGGGCGATCACCGTGCGTTCGACCGAGGGCTGTGCATCATCGTGGCCGGTGAAGAATTCCAGCATCCGCGCATAGCGCCGCGAGCGCCGATGGGCGTCGAGAAACTGCCGATAGAGAATCGAGAACAGCCAGGCACGCAGATCGCCCTCGGGACGTTTATCGGCCCAACTCGACAGCGCCCGCTCAAGGCACGATTGCAGCAGATCGTCAGCGCTGCTCGGGTTATGGGTCAACGACACGGCAAACCGCCGAAGCCTTGGGATGAGTTCGCGTAACTGTTCGTCGAGATCGTTCATGAAATGCTGGCTAGTCACTACGCTTGGGACTAGGAAGACGCCCGGCATTGAAGGGTATTCCACGCCTGTAAAAATAAATACCGAGCGATGGAATAAACCTTTCCGGGCTTCGTCTGATTGATCCTTCTCACCTGCGGCCCACGGCCCTGGAGTTTTTCATGGTTGATCGCTCACCGCCGCCTGCGCGGCCAATCAGGCCTGGGCTGAGTGCCATGAGCCTGACCGTACGCCTGGCGGGTATTGCCGTGGTGGTCGCGGCGATTGCCGGGGCGTTTGCCTATGTTCACGGTACCTTCGACCCACAGCGTCTGACGCCAAACGCGCTGGTCGATGTGCTGGAAAAAAACAATGGGGCGCATCCGGGGTTCCGGCGCAATCACGCCAAAGGCGTGTGCGTGGCCGGTTACTTCGAGAGCAGCAGCCAGGCCCGTGAATTTTCCAGCGCACAGGTGTTCAGCGAGGCGCGTACGCCAGTGGTGGGGCGGTTCGCGTTGCCCGGCGGCAATCCTTATGCGCCGGACAGTAGCGTACCGATCCGCAGCCTGGCGCTGCGTTTCACTCAGGCCAATGGTCAACAGTGGCGCACGGGTATGAACAGCATGCCGGTGTTCCCGGTGGGCACGCCCGAAGCCTTCTATCAACTGCAACAGGCCAGTTCTCCGGACCCGGCCACCGGCAAGCCGAATCCTGCGGGCCCTGCGGCGTTCTTTGCCGCGCATCCGGAAACCGCGCCGTTCCTGCAGTGGGTCAAGACCGCTAAACCGTCGGCCAGCTATGCCACCGAAACCTACAACAGTATCAACGCGTTTTATCTGGTGAATGCTGCCGGTCAGCGTCAGGCCGTGCGTTGGGGCGTGGTACCGCTGAGTCAGGATGCGGCGGGAGCCAGCGCACCTGAAGGCGGTGATTTTCTAGAGAAAGATCTGGTCCAGCGACTGGCCGCCGGACCGTTGCGTTGGCAGCTGAACATCACCCTGGCCAATCCCGGTGATCCCGCCAATGACGCCAGCAAAGCCTGGCCTAACGATAGAAAAGTACTGAATGCCGGCACGCTGGTGCTTGAGAGCACCCAGCCGCAAAGCAACGGCGAGTGCCGCGACATCAACTACGACCCGCTGATTTTGCCGAGTGGCATCGAAGGTTCCGACGACCCATTGCTGGCCGCCCGCTCTGCGGCGTACGCCAAGTCCTATCTGCGTCGCACCAGTGAAGTCAGCCAATTGCCCGCCGCTACACAGGAGTCGCACCGATGAGCGCCCAACCGAATCATTTCGCTCCCCTGGCGCGGCTGCTGCACTGGCTGATGGCGCTGATGGTCATCGCCATGCTGTTTATCGGCGCGGGCATGGTGGCCTCGGTGTCCGAGCGTCACGAATGGCTGATCCATATCCACAAACCTTTGGGTGTGGCGATTCTGCTGCTGGTCATCGTGCGTCTGGCCGTGCGCTTCTCGACCCGGCAACCACCGCTGCCGGCTGACCTGCCAGGATGGCAGGCGCTGGCGGCCAAGGCGTCCCATGTGTTGCTGTACGCCTTGATGCTGATACTGCCGCTGTTAGGCTGGACGATGATCTCGGCGGCCGGTGATCCGGTGATGCTTAGCAGTTCGCTGCAACTGCCGTCGATAGTGCCGGCCAATGCGCAGACCTTTGCTTTCCTGCGCAAAGCCCACGGTTATCTGGCGTACCTGCTGTTCTTGACCGTGCTGCTGCATCTGGCGGCGGCGCTGTTCCATGGTTGGGTGCGTCGTGATGGGGTATTGCAGAGCATGTTATTCGGCAAGGATCACAGCTGAACCCTGATGCGAGCAGGCTACGCCAGCTGCTACGTAGGTCTGCTGTTCCTCGCATCAGGTCTCTGCGGCGCATTGTTGGAACACGCCGCCTTTGAGGGTCAACAGCCAATACCCCAAGGCCACGGCGTTGATCCCTGCACCCAGCAGGCAAACACCGATCCAGCCTGACCAGGCATAGATTGCTGTTGAGCTGATCGAACCCAACGCGCTACCGATCGAATAGAACAGCATGTAGCCCGCGGCCAACCGGCTTTGGGCCTCGGGGCGCACGCTGTAGATCATGCTCTGGCTGGTGACATGTACCGCTTGCAAGCCCAGGTCGAACGTAATCACACCGAGCAACAGTGCCCACAATGATGACTGAGTGAAGGCGATGGCCAGCCAGGAGACCAGCATCAGCGAAAGTGCCAGGCCGCTGGTCCATTGGGCCAGACCGCGGTCTGCCAGATGTCCGGCGCGTGCTGCGCCGAGCGCGCCAAAGGCACCGGCGAGGCCGAACAAGCCGATCTCGGTGTGTGACAGCGACAGCGGTGGTGCGCTCAGGGGCAGGACCATGGGGGTCCACAGCACCGTGCCCGCAGCGAAAATCAGCATGGCGATGACCGCTCGATCACGCAGGATTTTCTCTTCCTTGAACAGGGTAAATACCGAGCCAATCAACTGAACATAGGAACTGGCTGGCTTCGCGTGTTCGCTCCCCGGAAGCACACGAAACAGCAACAGGGCCATCAGTAATGTCAGTCCCGCTGAAAGCAGATAGACCGAACGCCAACCAGCAAGGTCGGCCATGCTCCCCGCTACCGTGCGCGCCAGCAGGATGCCGATAACGATGCCGCTGGTGACTACGCCCACCACCCGGCCACGTTCAGTCGGCAGCGCCAGGGTCGCCGCATAGGCCACCAGCACTTGAGTCACCACCGCCAACAGGCCGGTCAGCGCCATGCCGATCAGCAGCCAGAGACTGTTCGGTGCGAGGGCGATCATTACCAGTGCGAGTGTCGACAGTAGCGTCTGACCGACAATCAAACGCCTGCGGTTGAGCAAGTCTCCCAGGGGTACCAACAGCAGCAAGCCCAACCCGTAACCGACCTGGGTCAGGGTCACGACGATGCCAATGGTTGCCGGGTCCATGGCGAAGGCCTGAGCCATGGCATCAAGCAAAGGCTGCGCGTAATAGACATTGCCGACCGCTAGCCCGCAGGCAACGGCGAACAGCAACACCACGCCACTGTTCAGGCGTGGCTGCGTAGAAGGGTGACGGATCGGTGATTCAAGCGCCATGCCTGACTCCTGGAAAGTAGTTTCGTAATAAAACCAGTTGTACGGTAGTGAGGCTGGTTTTATATTGCAACCACTTTCCTGTTCTTCGATCTGCGAGTTCAACCATGGTCCAACGCACAAGTCTTGCGGGCGCCGAGTGCCCGGTCGCCCGCTCACTGGACGCCATTGGCGACTGGTGGTCGTTACTGATCATTCGTGATGCCTTCGATGGCATTCGCCGCTTCGGAGAGTTCCAGCGCAGCCTCGGCATGGCCAGGAACATCCTCTCGGCGCGCTTGCGTACGCTCGTGGCCCACGGGATTTTCGAAGTGGTACCGGCATCCGACGGCAGTGCTTATCAGGAGTACGTGCTGACGGAGAAGGGCAAAGGCCTGTTCAACCTGATCATCGGTTTGCGGCAGTGGGGCGAGGCGTTTTTCTATGAGGCGGGGGAGCCGCATTCGCTAATGGTCGACCGAGAGAATGGGCAACCGGTGCGGCGCCTGGAGTTGCGCGCTGAAGATGGGCGGTTGTTGGGGCCTGAGGATTGTCGGCGGGTGGCGGTGGAGTGAGTGGACTGCGAGCCCTCTGTTGATGGCATGCAGTCCAAAAGCAGGCTTAGCGCAATATTTCGACCATATCCGCAATCGTACTCAATACATCCTTACCCAAGTCCATCGAACGCTTGCCCGACCAACCGGTCAGCGCATTCGGCGCATCATTGTTGTCCTTGAACGGCATTTCCAGGGTCAACGACAGGCAATCGAATTTCTCGCCGACGCTGTTGCAGGCCAGAGTCATATTGGCTTTGCCCGGTTTGTCACGGGCGTAACCGTGGGTGGTCTGAAAATCGCGGGTCAGGTGTTTCAGGTGGCTGCGGAAATGGCTTTCGAGATTCTCGATCCGTGGCGTGTAGCCAGGATTGCCTTCGCAGCCGGCGGTAAAGACATAGGGGATTTCTTCGTCGCCGTGGATATCGAGGAACAGGTCGACACCGTACTTTTCCATTTGCTGCTGAACGAAGAACACTTCAGGGCTGATTTCCTGGCTCGCACTCTGCCAGGCGCGATTGAGGTCCTGGCCCATGGCGTTGGTCCGCAGATGGCCATGGAAAGCGCCATCCGGGTTCATGTTGGGCACCAGATAGAGGTCGGCGCTGGCCAGGAGTTTTTTCATCGCGCGATCTTCACGCAACTGCAGGCGCTCGATCACGCCTTCCATGAACCACTCGGCCATATGTTCGCCGGGGTGCTGTTGAGCGATGATCCAGACCTTGCGTTGACCTTCGGCACCGGAGCCCTTGCGCAACAGCTGAATGTCGCGGCCTTCGACGCTTTTGCCGGTAGCAAGCAGTTCGGTGCCGGCCTTGGTCAGCGCCTGCTCGATCAACCAGTCGTGGCGTCCACGGCTATAGGGCTCGAAATACGCGAACCAGGCATGCGTTGCGCTGGCTTCGAGGCTGAAGCGCAAGGTGTCGCCCTCGAAAATCGTCGGCACACGAAACCAGTTGACGTGATCGTAGGAGGCGACGGCCTGGTAACCGTCCCATGCTTTGTTATAGGACGATTTGCTCGCGTTGCTCAGACGGAACCAATGTTCCTGACCCACATGCAGGCCGCTGGCTTTGAAGTGGAACCATTGGAAGTGCGGGCTGCGAGTGTCTGGCTTGATAGCCAGCAGCACTTGCAGCGGATTGCTGGTGTCCAGCACCTGGATATTGCCGCTGTCGAAGTTGGCAGTAATTTGAAATGAGCCTTGAACCGCGGCCATAGTCTGGATACCTGGGTATGATTTTTATGACGGCTACTTTACACGCAAGGGGGGAGGAAACAGGGGGCAATTTCGGGAAAAAGAAGGGGGGGCGTCGTCCTTGACGCAGCAGCAGCTTAGTGACTGTGTGGTGGGTTCTCAAGTGTTAATTTTTGGCGGATTTTCCCGGCGTTGCCGGGGGAAGGCTCTCTTGCAAAGCGATATTCTTTTGATATCATCGCCGCCTTCGAACAGCGCAGTACCCAGACTTCATTAGCCTGAAGCCAAGCCAGAAAAACTGGCAAAAAAAGACCCGGCAAAAAGCCGGGTCAAAAACCGTGATTAGCCTGATGAGGAGATATTCCAGGAGTCCGACCTAAGGTCTCTTGGGCTATCGACTGATCTCGCGACCAGCTGCATGCAATAATAATCATTATCATTTGCAAGTCAAATGTTTTCCCTCGCCTTATTGGAAATCTTTTTCCTGTCCGCTCCAATACGCCTGCGCATTGAATCCATCACGTCGTCATTTCGTTGACCGTGCCGGCTACGCTATTCAATCGGCGAGGTTTCCATCCAGCGATCTGTCCACCATGGCTTTGGCCAAATCAATCATATGCACCACAGAGAACGCCAGATCGCGGTGTGTGCCACAGAGGTTTTCCGCGGATTCATAAGCGGTTGCCGCTGCGCAACGCAACAGGCCCGAGGCGTGGACCATGGCTTCTTCGCTGCTGATACCGCGTTTGACATCAAAGAGTTTTTCCTCGACTTCGGATTCTGAAACAGCTGGTTTCAAGTAATAGTCCAGGGCGCGCTGCGCTGCGGCGTTGCCCTTGAACGAGGTGAGGGCGACGTCTGTTTCCATTTCCGACGAGTCATTGCTGGGTTTGATCATGATTGCGGGTGCTCTAATGATGGGTCAAGTCAGTAGATCCAAGACTAGTACATAGTGTATTTGTGACGATAATTTAAATACTACAATATGTGTATTGAGAGCCCGAGTACACAAAGTATTGTTCCGGCCATGGATAAATGGATCGAATTGGTCAAGGCCAAAATGAGTGATCTGAAGATCACTCAAGAGAAACTCGCAGAGCGCCTCGGAATGTCCCAGGGCGGCGTCGGCCACTGGCTGAGCAAACGTCGCCAACCCAAGATTGAAGACATGAACCGTGTTCTTCAGGAGCTGGGGTTGGGGTTTCTGGAAGTGGCGCTGGTAATCAAGGAACCCTCAGTCTCGAATAATGAGGAGGGCGGGCACGAGGGCTACGAACTTTCACTGGCAGATAAGTACAACCCGTATTTCCGCTATCCGGTCAGTGATTGGCAAGGTGCGTGCGAAGCGCGCGAGACTGAGCCTGCGGGCTATTCCAGCGGGCGCTACGAGCTGTCCGATTATCATGCTCGGGGCGCGGCGTTCTGGCTGGTAGTGGTCGGGGACGCGATGACCGCCCCGAGCGGCATCAGTATTGCGCAAGATATGCTGATTCTGGTCGATCCGGCCGTTGAAGCGGTGCCAGGCAAACTGGTTATTGCTCGCTGGCCGGGCAGCGCTGAAGCGACCTTTCGCAAGTTGATCGAGGAGAGCGGACAACGTTATCTCGTCCCGCTCAACCCGACTTATCCGAAAACCCTCTACACCGATGAATGCCGAATCATCGGCGTGGTGATGCAAGCCACGATGAAGTTCTAGCCTGATCGGTCCTGCGCAACGCGTCGGACCGATCGCTTCACCGCGCTTACTCCTCCAATTCCACCAATGCACTGCCTTCGCTGACCATCTCGCCTTCCAGGCAATACAGCGCTTTGATCACTCCGGCATGGGGTGCGCGAATGCTGTGTTCCATCTTCATGGCCTCCAGTACCACCAATTGCGCGCCGGCTTCGACGGTTTGGCCGACCTCCACCAGCACTCGCACGATACTGCCGTTCATCGGTGCTGTGAGGCCTGCGTGATGGCTGTGGCTGGCCTCGACCTCGACAATCGGATCGTAAGGCTTGATGCTGCGCAGATCGCCTTCCCAGTGCAGATAGAGCGTATCGCTGTGGCGTATTGCCCGATGTTGGCGACGCAGGCCGTCGCGCTCGATCAGTAACTGCTCGCCCGAAAGCTCGGCAGAGCGAGTGCCGGCAATGTCCAGGGTGACCGCTTTGTCCTGCCCCTCACAAGTCAAATGCAGGGTGGTTTGTGCCGGCAACCCGAAACGCAAACCGCTGGCAATCGCCCACGGCGAACTGCGGTCATCTTCACGCACGGTGTCCGGCAGGCTTTGAGCAAAGGCTTGAGCCGCGGCTTGCCAGAACTCATCGTTCAGCTCGTTCGGTGCGGGCAGCAGTTGTTCCTGATAGCGCGGAATAAACCCGGTATCGAGTTCCGCCGCCGCGAAGGCCGGGTGGCCGACGATACGTCGCAGGAAGCTGATGTTGGTTTTCAGCCCGCCGATGGCGAACTCATCGAGCATGCTCAGTAACCTTAAACGCGCCTGCTCACGGTTCTCGCCCCAGGCGATCAGCTTGCCGAGCATCGGGTCGTAAAACGGCGAAACAATGTCACCTTCTTCCACGCCGCTGTCGACGCGACGTCCCGGGCCTGCTGCCGATTCGCGATACAGATCAAGACGGCCAGTGGCCGGCAAAAAATCATTGCCCGGATCTTCGGCATACAACCGCACTTCGATGGCGTGGCCCCGTAACGGGACCTGTTCCTGAGTCATTGGCAGCGCTTCGCCTTGAGCGACGCGAATCTGCCAGGCCACCAGGTCGAGGCCAGTAATGGCTTCGGTGACCGGATGCTCGACCTGCAAGCGCGTGTTCATCTCCATGAAGAAGAACTCGCCGCGCGAATCCAGCAAAAATTCCACGGTGCCCGCGCCGACATAACCAATCGCCTGAGCCGCGCGCACGGCAGACTCACCCATGGCCTGGCGCAGTTCGGGACTCAGACCCGGCGCCGGCGCTTCCTCGACGACTTTCTGGTGGCGGCGCTGGATCGAGCAGTCGCGTTCGTTGAGGTACAGGCAGTTGCCATGCTGATCGGCGAACACCTGGATTTCCACATGGCGAGGCTTGAGCAGGTATTTCTCCACCAGCATCTGCGAATTGCCGAACGAGGATTGCGCTTCACGCTGAGCCGAGGCCAGGGCTTCGGCCAGCTGGCTGACATCCTCGACCACTTTCATGCCTTTACCGCCGCCACCGGCCGTGGCCTTGAGCAGCACTGGATAGCCGATGCGCTCGCAGGCGTCACGGAAGGTTTCCAGATCCTGGGCTTCGCCGTGGTAACCGGGTACCAACGGCACGCCAGCGGCTTCCATCAGGGCCTTGGCGGCGGACTTGCTGCCCATGGCGTCGATGGCCGACGCGGGCGGGCCGAGGAAGATCAAACCCGCGGCTTCGATGGCGCGGGCGAACCCGGCGTTTTCCGAGAGGAAACCGTAACCGGGGTGAATGGCCTGGGCGCCGCTGGCGTTGGCAGCGGCGATCAGTTTGTCGATCTGCAGGTAGCTGTCAGCGGCTTTGCTGCCGCCCAGGTCGACGCGGATATCGGCTTCGCGACTGTGCCGTGCATCGCGGTCGGTGGCGCTGTGCACCGCAACGGTGGTCAGGCCCAGGGCCTTGGCGGTGCGCATCACGCGGCAGGCGATTTCGCCGCGGTTGGCCACCAGCAGGGTGGTAAGAAGAGGGGCGCTCATCAACGCGGCTCCTTGGTGGTCGTGTCGGGCTGCCAGCTTGGCGGACGTTTTTGCAGGAAGGCGCGCAGGCCTTCCTGACCTTCGGGGCTGACGCGGATCCGCGCAATGGCGTTTTCGGTGTAGCGACGCAGTGCCGGGGTCAGAGCACCGTGGCCGACTTCGCGCAGCAAGTCTTTGCTGGCGCGCATGGCGCAGGGGCTATTGAGCAGCAGGTTGTTGACCCAGAGCTCGACCTGTTGCTCAAGCTCGGCGGCCGGATAGCTTTCGGCAAGCAAGCCTATTTCCCGTGCCCGTTGCCCACCGAAACGTTCGGCGGTCAGGGCATAGCGCCGCGCCGCGCGCTCGCCGATGGCCTGGACCACGAACGGACTGATCACCGCCGGCGCCAGGCCGATGCGCACTTCCGAGAGACAGAACTGCGCATCGTCAGTACCGATAGCCATGTCGCAGCAACTGATCAAGCCGAGCGCACCGCCAAAGGCCGCGCCTTGCACTACCGCCAGGGTCGGGATCTTCAGCTTGGCCAGGTTGTACATCAGCTCTGCGAGCTCGCGGGCGTCGTCGAGGTTGGTGTGATAGTCGAGTTCGGCCGACTGCTGCATCCAGGCCAGATCGGCGCCGGCGCTGAAATGCTTGCCGCGCCCGCGCACCAGCAGAAAACGCAGGCTCGTGTCACTCTGGACCTGATCCAGGGCGATGATCAGTTCGCGGATCATCTCGGCGTTGAAGGCGTTGTTCTTTTGTTCGCGGCTGAGCCACAACGTGGCGAAACCACGGGAGTCGGTCAGCAGTTCGAGGGTGTTGAAGTCGTTCATGTTTTTTCGCTCCAAGTCACATGCGGAACACACCGAAGCGGCTCGGTTCGATAGGGGCATTCAACGAGGCCGACAAGGCCAGGGCCAAGACATCGCGGGTCTGCGCCGGGTCGATGACGCCGTCGTCCCACAACCGTGCACTGGAGTAGTAGGGATGGCCTTGCCGTTCGTACTGGTCGAGGATCGGTTGCTTGATCTCGGCTTCCTGAGCGTCGGAGAAGGGATGACCGCCGCGTTCCGCCTGTTCACGCTTGACCTGCACCAGTACGCCGGCGGCCTGTTCTGCCCCCATCACGCCAATTCGTGCATTGGGCCACATCCACAAAAAGCGTGGATCGTAGGCGCGGCCACACATGCCGTAGTTACCGGCACCGAAGCTGCCGCCGATGATCACGGTGAACTTCGGCACCTTGGCGCAGGCCACAGCGGTCACCAGTTTTGCGCCGTGCTTGGCGATGCCACCGGCCTCGTATTTCTGACCGACCATGAAGCCGGTGATGTTCTGCAGAAACAGCAGGGGAATGCCGCGCTGACAGGCCAGTTCGATGAAGTGCGCACCTTTCTGCGCGGCTTCGGCGAAGAGGATGCCGTTGTTGGCGAGAATCGCAATCGGATAGCCGTGCAGATGGGCAAAACCGCAGACCAGCGTGGTACCGAACAGCGCTTTGAATTCATCGAACACCGAGCCGTCTACCAGCCGGGCGATGACTTCACGCACATCGAACGGTTGCTTGGCGTCGGCCGGCACTACGCCGTACAGCTCATCGCTGGCGAACAGCGGGGCAATCGGTGCGCGCTGTTGTAGCTCACCGAGCTTGCGCCAGTTGAGGTTGGCGACGCTGCGTCGAGCGAGTGCCAGCGCGTGTTCATCGCTGTCGGCGTAATGGTCGGCGACACCGGAAATCTTGCAGTGCACATCGGCCCCGCCGAGGTCTTCGGCGCTGACCACTTCACCGGTGGCCGCTTTCACCAGCGGTGGGCCAGCGAGGAAGATGGTGGCCTGCTGGCGGACCATGATCGCTTCGTCGGCCATGGCCGGCACGTAGGCGCCACCGGCGGTGCAGGAGCCCATGACGACGGCGATCTGCGGAATGCCCATGGCGCTCATGTTGGCCTGGTTGAAGAAGATTCGGCCGAAGTGCTCGCGGTCCGGGAACACTTCATCCTGACGCGGCAGGTTGGCGCCGCCGGAGTCCACCAGATAGATGCACGGCAGGCGGTTCTGCTGGGCGATGGTTTGCGCGCGCAGGTGTTTTTTTACGGTCAACGGGTAGTAGGAACCACCTTTTACCGTGGCGTCGTTGGCGACAATCATGCATTCGACGCCTTCGACCCGGCCGATCCCGGCAATCACTCCGGCCGCCGGAACATCTTCGCCGTACACCCCATAGGCCGCCAATTGGCTGATTTCCAGAAACGCTGAACCCGGATCGAGCAGGCGATTGATTCGCTCGCGCGGCAGCAGTTTGCCCCGCGAGGTGTGGCGCTCCTGCGCCTTGAGGCCGCCGCCTTGCTGGACCTGGGCGAGCAGGGTGTGCAGCGCGTCGACCTGTTCGAGCATGGCCGCGCTATTGGTCGCGAACTCCGCCGACCGCGGGTTGAGCTGGGTATGCAGGATAGCCATGGACAGCTCCGTTTAGCGGGTTTCGTTGAACAGTTCACGACCGATCAGCATGCGACGGATCTCACTGGTGCCGGCACCGATTTCATACAGCTTGGCGTCGCGCAGCAGACGGCCTGCCGGGAATTCGTTGATGTAGCCGTTACCACCGAGGATCTGGATCGCGTCGAGGGCCATTCGGGTCGCGCATTCGGCGCTGTAGAGGATCACCCCGGCGGCGTCCTTGCGGGCGGTTTCGCCACGCTCACAGGCTTGGGCCACGGCATAGAGATAGGCTCGGCTGGCGTTGAGTTGGGTATACATGTCGGCGACTTTGCCCTGGATCAGCTGGAACTCACCGATGCTCTGGCCGAACTGTTTGCGGTCATGGATGTAGGGCACCACCAGGTCCATACAGGCTTGCATGATCCCGGTCGGGCCACCGGAGAGCACCACGCGCTCGTAATCGAGGCCACTCATCAGGACTTTGACGCCGCCGTTGAGGGCGCCCAGCAGGTTCTCTTCCGGGACTTCGACGTCGTCGAAGAACAGCTCGCAGGTGTTCGAACCGCGCATGCCGAGTTTGTCGAACTTGTTGCTGCGGCTGAAGCCTTTCCAGTCACGCTCGACGATGAAGGCGCTGATGCCGTGGGGGCCTTTTTCCAGGTCGGTCTTGGCGTAGATCACATAGGTGTTGGCATCCGGGCCGTTGGTGATCCAGGTCTTGCTGCCGTTGAGGACAAAATGGTCGCCGCGTTTGTCGGCGCGCAATTTCATCGAAACCACGTCCGAGCCGGCATTCGGCTCACTCATGGCCAAGGCGCCGACGTGTTCGCCGCTGATCAGTTTCGGCAGGTATTTGGTTTTCTGTTCATGGTTGCCGTTACGGTTGATCTGATTGACGCACAGGTTGGAGTGCGCGCCGTAGGAGAGGGCGACCGAGGCCGAGCCGCGGCTGATTTCTTCCATGGCTACCACGTGGGCCAGGTAGCCCAGGCCGGCGCCGCCGTACTCTTCCGGCACGGTGATCCCGAGCAACCCCATGTCACCGAACTTGCGCCACAGGTCAGCGGGGAACAGGTTGTCGATGTCGATTTGTGCGGCGCGAGGCGCGATCTCTTTGGCGACGAAGGACTGAACCTGATCGCGCAGCATGTCGATGGTTTCGCCCAGGGCGAAGTTCAGGGTCGGGTAGTTCATGGGTCACCTTTGGTCTTTTTGTCAGGAGTGGAGAGCGCCTGATCAGCTCTCACCTTTACGTTAACGTAAGCCTGCGATGGGCGGCTGTCAATCACCCTTTACGTTAACGTCAACTTGAGCGAGAGTAGAGAGGCTTTCTGTAGGAGCGAGGCGGTCAGTAAGGGGATGTGTAGGAGCGAGCTTGCTCGCGATGGACTCAAGGGCGACGCGTTTATTCAGAAAACACGCGTTATCGTTAACGTCCATCGCGAGCAAGCTCGCTCCTACATGGCACTGGGGCAGGCCCGACTCCCACTACACACCCGCCAATAAAGACAATAGGGGTCGTTATGGATCAACCAGGTTCTTACCCAAATCAGAGCTACACCCGTGGCTCGCAGGACAAAGCCTTACTGGCGCAGACCATTGGTCAGGCGTTCGATAACACTGTAGCGCGGTATCCAGAAGGAGAAGCGTTGGTGGTTCGCCATCAGCAACTGCGCTACAGCTGGAAACAATTGGCCGAGGTTGTCGATCTGCATGCCAGAGCGTTCCTGGCGCTGGGTATGCAGGCTGGCGAGCGCCTCGGAATCTGGGCACCGAATTGCGCCCAGTGGTGTATCAGTCAATTCGCCAGCGCGAAGATCGGTGTGATTCTGGTCAATATCAACCCGGCCTACCGCAGTTCCGAGCTGGAATATGTGCTCAAGCAATCCGGCTGCCAATGGCTGATCTGTGCCGGGTCCTTCAAGACCTCTGATTACCACGCCATGCTGCAGAGCCTGGTCCCGGAAATGGCAGAACACTCCATCGGCCAGCTGCAGAGCGAACGCTTGCCGGACTTGCGCGGCGTCATCAGCCTTGATGCGCAGCCGCCATCGGGTTTCCTGCCGTGGTCACAGTTGTCTGCGTTGGGTGCCGGGGTGCAGACCGAACGATTGCATGCCCGGCAAAACAGCCTGCATTTCGATCAGGCGGTGAACATCCAGTACACCTCGGGCACCACCGGATTTCCCAAAGGCGCGACCCTCAGTCACTACAACATTCTCAACAACGGCTATATGGTCGGCGAAAGCCTCGGGCTGACTGCTGCGGATCGTCTGGTGATTCCGGTGCCGCTGTATCACTGCTTCGGTATGGTGATGGGCAACCTGGGGTGTGTGACCCATGGCAGTACCATGATCTACCCCGGTGATGCCTTCGATCCGTTACTGACCTTGACCACCGTCGCTGAAGAGCAGGCCACGGGGTTGTACGGCGTGCCCACCATGTTCATCGCCATGCTCGATCAACCACGGCGCGCCGAGTTCGATCTGTCGAGCCTGCGCACCGGGATCATGGCTGGAGCGACCTGTCCTATCGAGGTGATGCGCCGGGTCATCAGCGAAATGCACATGAGTGAAGTGCAGATCGCCTATGGCATGACTGAAACCAGTCCGGTGTCATTGCAGACAGGTCCTGCGGACGATCTTGAGTTACGTGTCACCACGGTCGGTCGAACCCAGCCGCAGCTGGAAAGCAAGATCATCGATGAGGCTGGCAACACGGTTGCGCGCGGTCAGGTGGGTGAGCTGTGCACCCGTGGTTACAGTGTGATGCTCGGTTACTGGAACAATCCGCAAGGCACTGCCGAGGCCATCGATCAGGCCGGCTGGATGCACACCGGTGATCTGGCGAGCATGAACGAGCAAGGCTACGTGTGCATCGCCGGGCGCAACAAAGACATGATCATTCGCGGCGGCGAAAACGTTTACCCCCGTGAGCTGGAAGAGTTCTTCTTCACTCACCCGGCGGTGGCTGATGTGCAGATCATCGGCATCCCGGATGCCAGGTATGGCGAAGAAATCGTGGCCTGGATCAAGCTCCATCCCGGCCACAGCGCCAGCGAACAGGAACTGCAAACCTGGTGCAAGGAACGCATCGCGCACTTCAAGACGCCGCGTTACTTCAAGTTCGTCGAAGAGTTTCCGATGACCGTGACCGGCAAGATTCAGAAGTTTCGGATGAGGGAGATCAGCATCGAGGAGCTGCGAGGCAACGCCGAGTAACGGTAGGAGCAAGGCTTGCCCGCGCTGAACGATGATGGGGAGGCCGTTGGATCGCGGTGTTCCCATCGCGGGCAAGCCTCGCTCCTGCAGGTCACTGGGGTGATTTCGTCAGAAGCCAGAAAGCACAAAGGGGAGCCGAAGCTCCCCTTTAATTTGTTGTTACGTGCTCTTTTTTTATTATTGAGGGGCGGTCTGTTGTTGTTTTTGGCAACCGTGGCCCTTTACCGCTGTTATTGTCGATCCCCATCCGGGATCAAGAGCAAACGTATTTTTTTGAGCGCTGATCTGCTTTTTCGCTGAGCGATCCAACCAGTTCGGGAGCTACCTGAAGGTAGTTTTATTGTTCTCTGCCCGGTTGCGGGTTACTTCGAAAAGCACCCTGAAAAGCACACCTTCTCCAAAAAAATCTGTTAGCTGCGTCTCTGCCGTGTTGTTTTTGTTATGCCAGAGTCGTTACGTCTTGTTTTTATTGGGGTTGCTGCAATTTTTTTATTCTTGTTATGCCATAGAGATAGCAGAAGCCATGCCAACTTTATAAAGTCCTTTAAAATCAATGGCTTGGTAGTTTTGTAAGAAAATCCAATCTGCCAGAACCCAGTCATCTGTTTCCGTGTTACTCGTTTTTGATACGGGCTAGAGCTGGCGGTAACACCCAGACACACCCGTCCCCCTCACACTGCGCTTCGGGCCTTGGCCACGCGAGAACCCGTAGGGCGTCCCAATACCGTGCAAATCTGCTGGCCGGCGAGGATCAGGCGATCCATGTCGATCCCGGTTGTGATCCCCAGCCCGTTGAGCAGGTACAGCACGTCTTCGGTGGCGACGTTACCGCTGGCGCCTTTTGCGTATGGGCAGCCACCCAGACCGGCGATGGAGCTGTCGAACACCGCGATGCCTTCCAAAAGGCTGGCGTAGATATTGGCCAGCGCCTGGCCGTAGGTGTCGTGGAAATGTCCGGCCAGTTTTTCCCGCGGCACCTGTGCGCCAACGACGTCGAACATTGTGCGCGTGGCGCCGGCGGTACCGGTGCCGATGGTGTCACCCAGAGAAACCTCATAGCAGCCCATGGCGTAAAGCTCGCGGGCCACGTAGGCGACTTGTTCGGGCGCCACATGACCTTCATATGGGCAACCCAAGACGCAGGAGACGTAACCGCGCACACTGACGCCGTGCTGTTTGGCGGCGTCCATGATGGGTACAAAACGCTCCAGGCTTTCGCTGATCGAGCAATTGATATTGCGTTGGGAAAACGCTTCGGACGCGGCGGCAAACACCGCGACTTCCTTGACCCCGGCCGCCAGCGCGTCTTCGAAACCGCGCAGGTTCGGTGCCAGCGCACCGTAGGTCACGCCCGGCTTGCGCTGGATCTGTGCGAAGACCTCGGCGGAACCGGCCATCTGCGGCACCCATTTGGGCGAAACGAAACTGCCGACTTCTATATAGCCAAGACCGGCGGCGGTCAGCGCGTCGACCAGTTGCACTTTGTCCGCCACGCTGATGGGTTGGGCTTCGTTTTGCAGACCGTCGCGAGGGCCAACTTCGATGAGGCGCACATGGGTTGGGAGAGACATAAGGAGGTCACCTGTTTTTTGTAATGTGATCGTTCCCACGCTCCGCGTGGTAACGCCGCCCTGGACGCTCCGCGTCCGCTGTTGGATGTGACGCAGAGCGTCACGGGATGCATTCCCACGCAGAGCGTGGGAACGATCATTGAATGGCTTTCTGATTCTCGATGGTTTGTTCCAGCGCCTGGGTACAGCGCTCTTCAGCCGTGTCCAGTTCCAGCTTCATCTGTTCGATATCGAGCATTTGCTGTTCAAGCTGTTCGCGACGTTCGGCGATTTTCGCCAGCATGCTGTGCAACTGTTTCTGGTTGCCGCTGGTGGGGTCGTAGAGTTCGATCAGCTCGCGGCATTCGGCCAGCGAAAAGCCAATGCGTTTGCCCCGCAGAATCAACTTCAGGCTGACTTTGTCGCGGGGCGAGTAGATACGTTCCTGGCCACGCCGCTCGGGGGCGAGCAGACCTTGCTCCTCATAGAAGCGAATGGCGCGGGTGGTGATGTCGAGCTCGCGGGCGAGGTCGGAAATGCTGTAAGTCTGGCTGCTCATGGAAGCGCTCAAGAAAGGTCCTGGCACTAAGCTAATGGCTGCTTGACGTATACGTCAAGCACCTGTCTCTTGTAGGAGCGAGCGGTGCGGCGATCCGACTTGCCCGCGATGAAAGCAACGCGGTGCAACAGAATGACCGCGTCATTGTTCTTCGCGGGCAAGTCGGATCCAGTC